>NZ_JANJFJ010000553.1:0-2203 GCF_024626565.1 Microbacterium sp. zg.Y909 | reverse complement strand
CCACCCGCACTCCGATCTCCTCGGCGAGCTCGCGGCTGAGGGTCTCGTCCGGGGTCTCGCCCGGCTCGGGCTTGCCGCCGGGCTGCATGAAGGCCGTCGTGCCGGTCTTGCGCACCAGCAGCAGGCGCCCGTCGGCGTCGACGATCACGGCCGCCGACACGTGGATGCGGCGCGGTGAAAGGTCGTTGGCGGGTGTCACCCCGGCACGGTAACAGGTTTCACCCATCGGGCCCGTCGTAGAATTCCGTGTGCCCCCTGCCATACCCGCCCCGTCCGACGTGCCCTCGAGCGGGATCGATCCCGCCGACCTGCAGACCACCCTCAGGGTGCTGGCGGAGATGGACCGGGTCGATCAGAGCCACCCCGACTACATCGCCGTGCGCCAGGCCACCGCCGCCATGTTCAAGGCCGTGAAGAAGGTGCGCCGCCGCGAGATCCGCGACGCGATCGCGCAGGCCGACCGCGCTGTGGTCGCCGCCACCGCGACCGGCGCCCCCGACCGCATCGACGACGAGACCCGCGGCATCCCGATCTCGACCGCCACGACCGCCCCGACGGCGGGGACCCTCCTCAAGGCGCGGGGATGCTACATATGCAAGCAGCCCTACACCGTGGTCGATGCGTTCTACCACCAGCTGTGCCCCGCGTGCGCGGCCCTCAGCCACGCCAAGCGCGACGCGCGCACCGACCTCACGGGGCGCCGCGCGCTGCTGACCGGCGGCCGGGCCAAGATCGGCATGTACATCGCGTTGCGACTGCTGCGCGACGGAGCGCACACGACCATCACGACGCGCTTCCCGCGCGACGCGGTGCGCCGCTTCAGCAGCCTGCCGGATGCCGCGGACTGGCTGCACCGCCTGAAGATCGTCGGCATCGACCTGCGTGACCCCGCCCAGGTGATCGGGCTCGCCGACGATGTCGCCGCGGCCGGCCCCCTGGACATCCTCATCAACAACGCCACGCAGACCGTGCGGCGCTCGCCGGGGGCCTATCAGCCCCTGGTGGATGCCGAATTGGCGCCGCTGCCCGATGGGCCGCTGCCCGAGCTCGTCACCTTCGGGCACACCAACGACCGTCATCCGCAGGCCCTGGAGCGCTCGGTCAGCGCCCACCCGATCCTGGCCGCAGCGGCATCCCGCGCCGATGAGCTCACCGAGCAGGCGATGACGGCGGGGTCGAGCTCGCTCGAGCGGCTCGCCGCCGGCACGGCGATCGACGCAGGCGGGCTCATCCCCGACCTCGAGAGCATCAACTCGTGGACCCAGCGCGTCGAGCAGGTCGATCCACTGGAGATGCTCGAGGTGCAGCTGGCCAACACCACCGCTCCTTTCCTGCTGGTGTCGCGGCTGCGGCCGTCGCTGGCGGCGAGCCCGGCGAAGCGCACGTACATCGTCAACGTCAGCGCGATGGAGGGCGTCTTCGGTCGCGGATACAAAGGCCCCGGGCACCCGCACACCAACATGGCCAAGGCCGCGGTGAACATGCTCACGCGCACCAGCGCGCGGGAGATGTTCGAGAGCGACGGCATCCTCATGACGAGCGTCGATACCGGATGGATCACCGATGAGCGCCCGCACCCCACCAAGGTGCGCCTCGCCGAAGAGGGGTTCCACGCGCCGCTGGACCTCGTCGACGGGGCTGCCCGGGTCTACGACCCGATCGTGCGCGGCGAGGCGGGCGAGGACCTGTTCGGGGTGTTCCTGAAGGATTACGCTCCCGGCTCATGGTGAACATGCCCGCCCCGGGCCGGCGGGTCGTGGTGCGCTATCTGCTGCCGACGGGGCAGGCCACCGACGCCCTCGGCGAGCTGCTGAGTGCGGATGCCACGACGGTGGTGGTCGACGGCAAGCGCGGGGTCGAGCGCATCCCGCGCGGCGCGATCATCGCCGCGAAGGAGGTGCCGCCCCCGCCCGCACCGCGGGTGCGACGGGCGCCGCGGGACTGACGCACCGAGGCGTCGGGGACTCTTCTTAGGCTCCGGCATCCGTGCTAGACCGTACGCGTGAGCGCCTCCGCGTCGTCTATCGATCGGCCCGATGTGGACCTGGACCGGCGCCAGGTCTACATCATCTTCGGCGCCCTCCTGGCGGCCATGTTCCTGTCGGCGCTGGATCAGTCGGTCGTCAGCACCGCGTTGCCCACGATCGTGGGAGACCTCGGCGCCGCCGATGAGCAGGGATGGATCGTCACGGCGTACCTGCTC
>NZ_JANJFJ010000552.1:0-2218 GCF_024626565.1 Microbacterium sp. zg.Y909 | reverse complement strand
GCCCGAGAGCTTGTCGGGCACGCGCTCTTTGAGCGCCTCAATCGACTCGCTGTCATCCTCGGTCTTGCGCGGTGCGTCGTAATCGGTGGCCATTCTCGAACGTCTCTACTTCCAGTTCATCGTGCATGTTCGCCCGATCGGGCGGCCATAGTTTGCATGACGGGATGCCTTTTCGCAAATGCTCTCGGCGGACGCCCAGCGTGCGTCTACGGCCGACCCGTGAAACTCGCGGCGCGCCCTGGATATTCCCGGGTGTGGGGCCGGGGCGTGACACCATGGCGGCACACGGCAGATTGGGAGGCGTGTTTCGTATGGAACAGCTCAAGGTGATCGGCACCGAGGACGGCACGATCGTCCTCGCCACCGAAAGGGGCGATCGCTTCGCCCTCCCTATCGACGACGTGCTGCGCGTCGAACTGCGAAAGGCCCGGCGCGACCGCGACGGCGACCGGCGCGGTTCGAAGCCCAGTCCCCGCGACGTGCAGGCGCACATCCGCTCCGGGCTGTCGGCGGCCGAGGTCGCCGAACTGCTGGGCGCCCGCCTCGAGGACGTCCAGCGCTACGAGGGTCCGGTGCTCGCCGAACGTGAGCACGTCGTCGGGCAGGCTCTCGCCGTCCCCGTGCTCGTCGGAAGCGAACTCGAGCCCGACGCGCAGCCGACCTTCGGCGCGGCCGTGCGCGCCAAGCTGACCGAGGCCGGCGCCGTGGGTGAACGCTGGACCAGCTGGCGCGAGCAGTCCGGCTGGATCGTGAAGCTCGAGTTCACCGCCAACGACGTCGCCCACGACGCCCGCTGGACGTTCGACCCCCGCCGCAGCACCCTCGCGCCGCAGAACAGCGACGCCACGCAGCTGTCGCGACAGGGGTCGCTGCCCGAGGGTCTCATCCCCCGACTGCGCGCCCTTGACCACCCCATGGGCAAGGACGAGTCGCGCTTCGACAGCGGCGCGTTCGGACCCCGACGCCCGCTCGAGGCCGAACCGGAGTCCGACGCCCCCGATGTGCGCACGCCCACCGGGCAGTCGGCGCAGTCCGCCGCGATCAAGCGCGCGCCCGACATGCCCGTGACCTCGTCCGAGACGGCAGACCTGCTCGAAGCGCTGCGCCGCCGCCGCGGTCAGCGCGAACCGCTGCCCGGAACGGCGGCCACGCCGCAGACCGCGTCGCCGTCGCCGGTCGCGCTCTTCGAATCGGCGGATGCCGCACAGGCACGGTCCGCCGCAGCACAGCCGGCCGAGCACACAGCGCCCGCCGGCCAGGAGCAGCGCTCCGACGACAACGGCGGACGACGCCGTGGCGGACGCCCGTCGATGCCGTCCTGGGACGAGATCGTCTTCGGGGCGCGCACCGAGGAGTCCTAGCCCGCGTACGCCCCCAAGCGGATGAGCGGGACGATCCGCTCCTCCGCCGTGATCGAGCCGTGCTGGCCGACCATTCGCTGCGGTCCCTTGTCGCGCAGGCGATCGTCGTAGTACGCGATTCCCGCGCGGGCGGCGACCAGCACGTCGCCGATGCGGGGCAGCACCTCGGGGTCGGTAGGGCCGAACAGCCCCGCCTGCACCGCCTCGTCTCGGGTGAGCACCCACGACCGGCCGCTCTCGCCCGACATCCAGGCGGCGTGCACCGCAGCTGCCTCACCCGGCTCGGTGTACAGATGCAGCATCCGTGGTTCGCCGCCGATCACCCGCACGCCGTCGGTGAGTCCGTCGCCGTCGCGCAGCAGCAGGTGGCGGTGCCGCGGCACGTCGACCATTCCGTGATCGGCGGTGACGACGACACCGGTGCGTGGCGCGACGAGCTGCGAGAGTCGCCGCGCCGCGGCATCCACCCGCTCCAACCCCGCCGACCACTCGTCGGACTCCCACCCGTGGCGGTGGCCGAGCGAATCCAGCTCGGGCGCGTAGAGGTAGACGAGGGCGCCCGGATGCCGGGCCGCCGCGTCGGCCGCGCGCTCGATGCGCTCGTCGAGGTCGTCGGCTCCGACGAACGTGGCCCCGCGAAGAGTCGCCTCGGTGAATCCGGTGTTCGCGTACTCGGACTTCGTGACGACGAAGCAGGGCCGTCCCGCGCGGGACTCCCGTGCGAAGAGAGGCTCAGCGCGCTGCCACGTCAGCGGGTCGAGGCCGTGGCTCTCCCAGCCCTTGAGCTGGTTGGGGGCCTCGTCCGTCCCGGGAATGCGCAGGCGGTACCCGACGATGCCGTGCGTACCCGGCTCGAC
>NZ_JANJFJ010000551.1:0-2230 GCF_024626565.1 Microbacterium sp. zg.Y909 | reverse complement strand
GGGCGGACCTCGAGCATGCCGCGCGCGGCGACCTTGGCTGCTTCCACGTCGGGCTGATCGAAGGGGTTCACGCCGAGCAGGCGGCAGGCGATCGCGGTCGCGTACTCCCACACCACCAGCTGCGCGCCGAGCGATCCGCTGACGAGGATCTCGCCCTCGTGCTGCTCGAACAGGTGGAACTCGCGGGCCTCGTCGACGAGGCGGAGGATCTGCAGGTCCGCCGGACGGGAGTCGAGCTCGGGCGAGACCGGAAGCAGGACCACCGGAAGGATGCCGGTGCCCTCCTTGCCGGTGGACTCCGCCACGAGCTGCTCGATCCAGTCCGGAAGGCCCGCGATGTGCGTGCCGTCGCTCACGAGACCGAGCTTGTCGCGACGCGGTTCTCCGCCGGCGATGGCCGCCGCCAGCACGAGCGCCGGGTTGTCGGGACTGTCGATCGCGACCTCGAGCAGGGTGGCCTCGGCCTCGTCGAGCAGCTCGGAGATGTCGACGCCTGCGAGGCCCGTGGGAACCAGGCCGAACGCGGTGAGCGCCGAGTAGCGTCCACCGACCGTCGGGTCGGCGTGGAACACGCGGTACCCGGCGGCCTGCGAGCGCTCGTCGAGAGGCGAACCCGGGTCCGTGACGACCACGACGTGCTCTGCGGGGTCCATCCCCACATCCAGCCACGCGGCCTCGAAGGCGCGCAGGGCCGAGTCGGTCTCGACGGTGGAGCCCGACTTCGACGAGACGACCAGCACGGTCTCGGCCAGGCCGCCGGTCTCGGCGTCACCGTCGATGGCGGCGAGCACCTGCCCGGGGGCGGTGGAATCCAGGATCACGAGGGGCCGGCCGGCCGTCTGCGCGATCACCTCGGGCGCAAGCGATGACCCGCCCATTCCGGCCAGCACGATGCGCGTCATGCCGCGTTCGGCGAATTCGTCGCGCAGGGCGGCGATCTCGGACACGAGCGGGCGGGAGACGCTCACGGCCTGCACCCATCCCAGCCGACGCGAGGCCTCGGCCTCGGCCTCGGGGCCCCACAGGCTCCCATCGCCGGCGGTGACGCCGCTGGCGACGAGATCGGCGATGAGCCCGGGGAGGGTGCGCTCCACCGCAGCCTTCGCGTGCCCGGTGACCCGGATGTCGAAGGTCATGCGTCCGCCTTCGCCCCTTCGAGAGCCTCGGTGACGGTGCCCTGCAGGTCGTGCCACGAGGCGATGAACTTGTCGACGCCCTCGTCTTCGAGCAGCTGCGTGACCTCGACGAGGTCGATGCCGAGCCGGTCGAGGTCGGCGAAGACCTTGCGCGCGGCGTCGTAGGTTCCGCTGATGCTGTCGCCGATGATCTGACCGTGGTCGAAGGTGGCCTCGAGCGTCTTCTCCGGCATCGTGTTGACGGTGCCGGGCGCGACGAGCTCGGTGACGTAGAGCGTGTCCGGCAGTTTCGGGTCCTTGACGCCCGTGGATGCCCAGAGCGGCCGCTGCACGTTGGCGCCGATCTTGACGAGGTCGGTCGCGCGCTTCTCCGCGAACTTCTGCTCGAAGAGCTCGTACGCGAGGCGCGCGTTGGCGACGCCCGCGAGCGACATGAGCCCTTCGGCCTCGCCGGTGCCCACGGCCTCGAGACGCTTGTTGATCTCGGTGTCGACCCGCGAGACGAAGAACGATGCGACGGAGTGGATGTGCGACAGGTCGAAGTCCGCGCTGTGCGCCCGCTCCAGGCCTTCGAGGTACGCGTCGATGACCTCGGCGTAACGCTCCAGCGAGAAGATCAGCGTGACGTTGACAGAGATGCCCGCGGCGATGACCTCGGTGATCGCGGGGAGCCCGGCCTTGGTGGCGGGGATCTTGATCAGCACGTTCGGCCGGTCGACAGCTGCCGCGAGCTCCTTCGCCTGGGCGACGGTCGCCGCGGTGTCGTGTGCGAGGTCGGGGGAGACCTCGATCGAAACACGGCCGTCGACACCCTTGGTGGCGTCGTAGATGGGACGGAAGATGTCGCACGCGCTCTGCACGTCGGTGGTCGTCAGCGAGAAGATCGTGTCGTCCGTCGACGCGCCCTTCGCCGCCTGCGCGGCGATGGCCTCTTCGTAGCCGATGCCCGCAGAGATCGCGCCCTGGAAGATCGTCGGGTTGGTGGTCACCCCGACGACGTTGCGGGTGTCGATCAGCTGCTGCAGGTTGCCGGTCGTGATGCGCTGGCGGGACAGATCGTCGAGCCAGATGCTGACGCCGGCGTCGGACAGGGC
>NZ_JANJFJ010000550.1:0-2233 GCF_024626565.1 Microbacterium sp. zg.Y909 | reverse complement strand
TGGGCCTGCGCGTCGGCGACGCGGGCCTTCCAGGCGTCGTTGCCGACGAGCCAGTCGAAGGACTCCGTCTGAAGCGCCAGGAGGTCGGGGACCTCCAGCGTGTCGGAGATCTTCGCGAACGACAGGCGGGATGCGCCGCGTCCGTTCTTGAGGTTGGTGGTGGGGTTGGATGCGTTGCGCGCAGCAGCCAAGGGGATTACCTCCGTGGGCCCGGGAAGGGCTCGTTTTCCTTGTCGTCAGGTGGAGTGCTCCCCTCGAATCCCGAAGCCTAACGACCGCACGCCGCGGTGAAGCGGGGGAACGCAGGCACAGCCGACCACCATATGAGGGCAAGGGGAAGGGAGCGCAAAGAACAACTATATGCCGCACGACGCGCCATGTCCAGCCGGATTCTTGACGAGCTGTGCAGGCTGCGGTATAACCGCGCGGCATCCCTCTGATTCTGCGGGGTGAACCTGGTGTCCGGCTGGGCGCCGGGCACCGGGGTTGCGCTCGGAACACGAGATAACGCGCAACCAGGACGTTCCGGCAGCATGCGTCCTGTGCCGGGGAGATCTCCTGTGGCGGGCGCCGGGGAAGCGCCCGTCAGCGGAGCGGTCGGGCGTGCCGGAAGCGCACCTGGCGGCCCGGCAGGGCCTGGGCGAGGGCGTCGAGGGCGACATCGGTCGCGACGGCGATGACGGGGTAGCCGCCGGTGACCGGTCCGTCGACGCCGAGGATCGTGGGGCGCCCGCCCGGAGGCACCTGCAGAGCGCCGGGCACCATGGCCTCGCTGGGGAGCTCCCCCCGGCGTATGCGGGCAAGGGCGGGTCCGTCGAGGCGGATGCCGACGCGGTCGGCGTCGGCGGTGACGGTCCAGGTGGCCTCGTACAGGGTGTGAAGCGCCGCCGGCGCGAACCAGTCGGCGCGGGGGCCCGGCGCGAGGTCGAGCTCGAGCACCCCGGCTGAGGGCGGTCCCCACGGGTGCAGGTCCAGCGGCGGGATGCCGCCGGCGGCGTCCGCGGCGAGCGCGAGCACGTCGCCCGCGGCGAGCGGGGCCGGCCCCAGCCCGGCGAGCACATCCGTCGAGCGGGAGCCGGCCACCCGGGGGCCGTCGAACCCGCCCCGCACCGCGAGGTATGCCCGCGCCCCGGCCGCGAACCGTTCGAGGTGCAGCTCTTCGCCCGCCGCCCACGGGAACGGCACGTACGGGTCCACGGTGCGCCCGGCCACCGCGATCGGGCCCCACGCGCCGGTGACCACGGCGACGAGGTCGCGGGCGGCGCGCACCCGGCATCCGCCCATCGTCACCTCGATCGCCGCGGCGTGCTCGTCGCCTCCGACCAGGCGGTTCGCGGTGCGCAGCGCCCCGCGGTCGGCGGCGCCCGAGCGGGCGATGCCCTCGGCCGCGTGCCCCGGACGTCCGAGGTCCTGCAGGGTCGCGAGCGGGCCAGGCGCCACGACCTCCACGGCGGCCGGCTCCCCGCGAGATCGCATCTGACGGCCGAGACGTGGGGAAGTTCCCACGGTCTCGGCCACCGGATGCGGTTTCAGCGACGGGGACGGGGCGGGGGCGACGGGGGCGAAGCGCACGCGACGACCGGGCGTCAGGAGCACGGGGGATGCCGCGGCGGGGTCGAACAGCGTCGCGTCGGTGTGGCCGATGATGCGCCACCCGCCGGGTGTCGCGCGGGGGTAGGCGCCCGAGAAGCCGCCGGCCAGCCCGACGCTGCCCGCGGGCACCCGCGTGCGCGGCGTCGGCAGTCGCGGCACGTCGAAGGGCCAGTCGTCGCTGACGAGGTAGCCGAAGCCCGGCGCGAAGCCGGTGAACGCCACCGTCCACCTCGCCTCGCGGTGGCGGCACACGAGTTCGTCCACGGTGACGCCCAGGACCTCGGCGGTGTCGGCGAGGTCGGGGCCGTCGTACCGGATCGGCACCACGACCTCACCGGCATCCACCGTCGCGGTCGGAGCCGGCGGCGCGTGGGCGATCCACCTGCGGGCCGCCGCGAGCGACAGCACCGCCGGGTCCACCTGCACGAGCACGGTGCGCGCCGCGGGCACGACGTCGACGACGCCGGCGGGGCGGGACGCGTGAAGCCGGGCGTGCAGGTCGCGGGCGGCGGCGGGGGAATCGACCTCGGCCAACAGCGCCGCCCGGCCGAAGGGAAGGATGCGCGGCGGGCTCACCACGGCGCGCGCACCGCCACGCCTTCGGCGGTGAGCGCCCGTCGCGCGGCGAGGGCCATGGCCA
>NZ_JANJFJ010000549.1:0-2237 GCF_024626565.1 Microbacterium sp. zg.Y909 | reverse complement strand
ACCACCGCGTGCTTCGACGCGGTGTAGGCCGCTCCGGCCGCCGAGCCGCGCAGGGCCGCCTCGGATGCGGTGTTGACGATCGAGCCGCCGCCCTGGGCGAGCATGGCGGGGATGACCGCCCGCGTGAGCTTCATCGTGCCGGTCACGTTGATGGCCATGACGCGGTCCCAGACGGCGTCGGTGACCTCGCCGATGGGGGTCATGTCGTCCATGATCCCGGCGACGTTCGCCAATGCGTCGATGGTGTCGCCCGCGGCCTCGACGATGCGGGCGATGCCGGCGTCGTCGGTGATGTCGGCGACGACGGTGACGATGTCGGCGCCCGGGTACTCGCCGGTGAACTCGGCGAGGCGCTCCTCGCTGACGTCGACGGCCACGACGCGGCCGCCTTCACGGGCGACCCGAGAGGCCGTGGCGCGACCGATGCCGGAGCCCGCCCCGGTGACGATCACGGTCTTTCCGGTGAAGCGGCCCTGGTCGATGCGCTCGGTCCATTCGCGCAGCGGCACGGCCGGGGTCGTGTCGGCGTCTGCCCCATCCGCGACGGCGGGTGCGGGCGCGACGCCCTCGGGCACCTCGCCGGCGGCGGCACGACGCACCAGCTCATCGAGCATCTCCTGCGTGAACGAGCCCCGGCTGAGCTTGATGAGCCGCTTGATGGCGAGGCGCTTCACGGGCTTGAACACCTCGGGGCTCTGCCCGTTCTGGGCGAGCATGTGGGTGAGGATGGCGTTGCCGGCCGGGTCGGCCAGCCAGTCGGCGATCGCAGAGTCGCCGGTGAGCGGGGTGGTGCCCATGATGAGGTCCTTTCGTACCGGACAAAACTGTCCGGTAGTAACGTTATACGAGTGGATGAGGCAGTGGAAGGGCAGCGGAAGGCCAACCGCGGGCCGGCTGCGGGGCCGGAGAACCGGCAAGCGCTGCTGCGCGCGGCGCGTGAGCTGTTCACCGAGGTGGGGGTGTCCGTGCCGTTCTCAGCCATCGCCAAGCGCGCCGGCGTGGGCCAGGGGAGCCTGTATCGACACTTCCCCGACCGCACCGCGCTGGCGGCGGCGCTGTTCGAGGAGAACGTCGAGGCGATCGAGGCGCACACCGCACCCGCCGATCGGACGATCGACGACCTCTTCGACGTCATCGTCGACCAGGCGCTGGTCTCGACGGCGCTCATCGACCTGACCGTCCGCAACCGCCACGACCCGCACGTGATGGCGCTCGGCCTGCGCTTCCGCGACGTCGTCGAGCGCCTGCTCACCCGCGAGCGGGAGGCGGGCCACGTCGGCTCGCACGTCGAGACCGCCGACGTGATGCTGGCGGTGGGGATGCTGGCCGGTGAGCTGGCCCGTACCGACGAGACCGACCGCGCTGCCGTCGCCGCGCGCGCCCGAAAGCAGTTCCGTCGCGCTTTCGCAAGCTGAAAAACCAGATCACGGCCGCGCCTTACACTGCCTGAGGCTCGGCCCGACCGGCCCGAGGAGTGGAGAACGAAAAGTGGCAGAGATCCGTGAAGCACACCAGTCGCAGGACAAACTCAGGCGGGGGATAACCGGGCCACTGCTGTTCGTCTTCATCCTGGGAGACGTGCTGGGTGCGGGCATCTACGCGCTCATGGGCGTGCTGTCGGCCGAGGTCGGCGACGCGCTGTGGGCACCGCTGCTCGTTGCGCTGGTTCTGGCCCTGCTGACGGCCGGTTCCTACGCGGAGCTGGTCACCAAGTACCCACGGGCGGGCGGCGCGGCGGTGTTCGCGGAACGCGCGTTCAAGATGAAGTGGCTGTCATTCCTGGTCGGGTTCAGCATGCTCGCCGCGGGGGTCGTGAGCGCGGCGGGACTGGCGCTGGCCTTCGCCGGGGATTACCTGACCTCGTTCATCGATGTGCCCCCCACTCTGGCGGCGATCGTCTTCCTGGCGCTCATCGCGGCGCTGAACGCCCGCGGCATCCGCGAATCGATGCGCACCAACATGGTGATGACGTGCATCGAGCTCAGTGGACTCGTGATCGTGATCGTCGCCGTGGCGATCATGATGGGCTCCGGCGGGGGAGACGTCTCGCGTGTCGGCCAGTTCCCGACCGACACCTCGCCTGCCATCGCGGTGCTCGGCGGGGCGATCATCGCCTACTACTCGTTCGTGGGGTTCGAGACCTCGGCGAACATCATCGAGGAGGTCACCGCCCCCTCGCGCGTGTACCCCCGGGCGCTGTTCGGCTCCCTCATCGTCGCGGGAATCGTGTACGTGCT
>NZ_JANJFJ010000008.1:0-71672 GCF_024626565.1 Microbacterium sp. zg.Y909 | reverse complement strand
GACCTCATCCGCCTCATCATCCGTGACGAGGCCGTGCACGGCTACTACATCGGCTACAAGTTCCAGAAGGGGCTCGAGAAGATCTCGCAGGCCGAGCGCGACGAGATCAAGGACTACACGTTCTCGCTGCTTTACGAGCTCTACGACAACGAGGTGCAGTACACGCAGGACCTCTACGACGGCGTCGGCCTGACCGAGGACGTCAAGAAGTTCCTGCACTACAACGCCAACAAGGCGCTGATGAACCTCGGCTATGAGGCGATGTTCCCGGCAACCACCACGAACGTGAACCCCGCGATCCTGTCGGCGCTGTCGCCCAACGCCGACGAGAACCACGACTTCTTCAGCGGGTCGGGCTCGTCGTACGTCATCGGCAAGGCCGTCGCGACCGAAGACGACGACTGGGACTTCTGAACGTTGTGAGGCGTCACGGTAGTTGGCATCTGACCCCATTCAAGTTGGCACGCGTCGAACTACTTGGCACAGATTGCGCAGTTGGCACATCAAACGACTGGACTCGCGCCGACCGGTTCCACAGGAGCGATCCTGTGGGTAATCGGCGGCGCGAGTCGCCGTTTGAGCTGACGCAGTCGTGGCCGGACGCACCGTCGTCGGATTCGGCGGGGGAGACGGCCCGGCAGTTCGTGCTGAATCTGCGTTCCGCGCTCGGTGAGCGAAGCGTTCGCGCGGTCGCAGAACAAGCCGACCTTGACGAGGCCACGGTCCGCCGCGTGCTGTCCGGTGCCGCATGGCCTGACCTCCGTACGGTCGCGCGTCTGGAGGATGCGCTCGGGGCCAGGCTCTATCCGAGATGACCGGCGGGAGTTGAGCGAGTCTTCGAGCCGGCCCTGGACATGACTGAGCGCCACCTGGCTGAGGTGTGGCTAATACGTCCCGAGTGCCGCTAATGCGCCCGGTCAGGTCTTCACCGTGTAGAGGACGCGGTCAGGAATGTCCAGCCTTCGCCAGCGCATTAGACCACTGGACCAGATCCGCCACCGTCCAGCCCATCTTTGCCTGCACTGTCTTGTCGTCACCAAGCGAGAGCGTGACGGTCACATTTCGCCATTGCGAGGCGAGGCGATTCCAGCCCCCCAGGCGCCGTTCTTGAAGGCCTTTCATGATAGAGGTGACGTTGAGCCGGACCTCTTCTTGGTGACGGGGGATAGTCGAGTGTTCACGCTCTTGCCCTCCGCCACGTAGCCCCTTCGCCCGCGGGTGGGGACGAACACCCGAACTTCGACGAGGGTAACTTCGCTGCCTCCTGTGTTTCGCAACCGACGACAGCCCGCCGCTGGCTGCGGTCTCCGTCGGCGACCTGGACAGCGCCGACGTCGCGACCTGGGCGGTCCCGGGCATGGGATCCTCGGCGGCGGGACTACCCGCATGGGCGAACACCGCCATGAAACTCGTGCAGGCTCAGGGCCTCGTGGACGAGGACCATACGCACGCGGTCGTGGCCTGGGTCGGATACAAGGCGCCGGCTGTGGGTGCCCTATCGGTCCTTGACACCAATCTCGCCTCAGCTGGCGCCGCCACCCTGAGCCAGGCTCTGGTCGGGTTCAACGCGACGAGGGAGAGCGCCATGCTCAACGTCGCCAGCCACTCCTACGGGACAACCACATCGGCTCTAGCGTTGGTGCGGCCGGAGGTTCAGGTCGATGTGTTCGTCAGCCTGGCGTCGGCGGGCCTGCCGGCGGAGGTGGACCACGCATCGGACTTGAACGCCAACCAGGTCTACGCCGGGCAAGCCCAGGACGTGTGGGCCGTCGACCCCGCGCCGGGCGACCAATGGGCGTGGGTCGGCCGAGGTTTCAGCACCCATCCCGTGAACCCGGCAGCAGAAGCGTTCGGTGCGGACGTGTTCGGAGTGGACACCGGCGCTGGTGGGGCCAGCGTCACCGACCATGGCACGAGCACAGAGTCCGGCACGGGATACTTGGACCCGGACACCGAATCTCAGATCAACGTCGCCTACGCCACCACCGGGCAAGGTGACCGGATCACCAACTCCGTCGACCACGAACCGACCCCGTTCCAGCGGGCACTGATTGAAGGGATGCGCGGTGCGTACTGACCGACATCGCCCGTGCGCCGTGGCCGCGACCCTCGCTGCCGTCGTGGTCATACTCGCCGGTTGCGGACCCCAGGAGGCAGACGTGACACCGGACGAAGCACGTGAGACGCTGACGAGCGTCATCCATGACACAGCGAAACTGCTCGGCGCCCCTGGGTGGGAGGACGCCGGAGACCCCGGTGTTGAAACTTGCGACGGTGGCAGTGGCGTGAAGTGGAGCTATCTCTACAAAGCCCCGCGGGGTGACGTGGATCTGATGGGAGACGCGGAGAAGGTCGCGGACTACTGGGAGTCTCTCGGTATGAGCGTGCGGGTGAACACCGAACACGAGCCCATCGTCTTCGCCACGGGAGGTCCCGTCCAAGGGCTGAGGTTTACGACCGGCCCCGCCATGTACGGCATCGGCGGCACGTCGGCGTGCGTCCCCGGAGACGCGAACCAGATCATCGACGACGAGTACGTCGACTGACTGGGAACATCGATACGACTTTGCGGGGGTAGCCGCTAGTAGGCGGCGAAGCTGGCAGCTACTGTTGGCTCGGCGAACGCCGGTGCGGCGGCTAGGTTTCGTCAGGACTGAAGCGGACGAGGACCCCGGAGGCTGATTTCCGTGTCACGGAGCGAGGAGCCCTGACCACCCGGGCGCCGAGATTGCTCCGCACCGTGCCAACTACTGTGACGGATCGGACGACTGGTGCCGGCTGGCGCTTCAGCGGAGTCTTGAGCCAACTGCGTCGCGCCCGTGCCAACTACCGTGACGCCGCACACCCCAGGTCAACTAGGGAAACGCGCCGCAAGGATGCAACATACAAGCCCCCTGCCAGCAGCTCGCACGAGCCGCAGGCAGGGGGCTTGCCCACGTTTTGCCCACATTCAGATGTGGCGTGAACCTCAATCACAACCAGAAAGGACTGAGGACGATGGCCAAGGGTGACATCAGCACGTACAACGAAGACGGCGTCTGGAAGTCGAAGGTCGAAGGCAGCTCGCGGGCCGCCCACGCCGGCGGAACCAAAGCCGAGCAGCAGGCAGTCGGCCGGGACATGGCGAAGGACCGCGGGGTAGAGCACACGATCCGCAACCTCGACGGGAGGATCGGGCAGAAGAACTCGTACGGCAACGACCCGAACCCGCCGAAGGGCTAGAACAGGGTCTCCAGAGCGGCCCGCTCCGCCAGCTGCTGGCG
The DNA here is from genome assembly GCF_024626565.1 of Microbacterium sp. zg.Y909. Lineage (NCBI taxonomy): Bacteria > Bacillati > Actinomycetota > Actinomycetes > Micrococcales > Microbacteriaceae > Microbacterium > Microbacterium sp. zg.Y909. The sequence continues at coordinate 68,409 of NZ_JANJFJ010000008.1, read as the reverse complement.
CATCCGGTACTGGTGGGCGGGCCAGTTCTGTAGGCGCTGACGCCACCAAGCGAGGAGCACGTCCTCCCGCACCACTCGCACCCGCTGGCCGTCGCGGATCGCCCAGCCCATGACCATCCCGTGTTGACGCCAGTATCGGATAGCGCGCGGCGTGCGACGGACGCGGTGCGCTGCTTCCCGGTAGGTCAGCAGCGGCACCCCGTCGACGTCGAGCTCGGTCACACGAACTCCTGACCGCAGACGTCGCACCGGGCGACGCGTGAGCCCTTCGGCGTGCCGTCGTCCACGAACCGGACCACGACCTCGCCCTCACCGCACGTCGTGCAGCGGCGACGCTTCGGGCGAGGCACGGGCGCGGTGACATACCGGGCCCGCAGCGACCGGATCATCCCGAACAGGTGATCTTCGGAGCCCCCGAGCTGCTCGAGCGGCGCGATCAGGTCGACCCGGTCGACGAGCCACGCGACGAGCGCGAACGCCTCACGGCGGACGTCAGCTCCGGGGCGGACACCGGCGACCTCCCCGCGGGTCCGCCACCGGGCGACAGCGGGCATCGATCCGCCGGTGAGCTGCTGCACGTTCTCCGAGTACTGCACGAGCGCGGCCCACAGGTCGTCGATTGAGTCGAGCACCTCGACCCGGAACGGCACCGGAGCACCGTCGCGCGACACGTCGACGCGCACGGCGTCGTAACGGGTCGATGCGAGCGGAACGACTTCGCCCCGCATAACCTCGAGCAGGCCGGGGGCCTGGTCGAGATGCCACGTCCACCGCTCCACCCACCGGCGCCACTGCTCGTCCGGGGTCAGCGTCGGCACGTCCTGGACCTGAAGTGTGTCCGTCATGATCCCGCCCCTACTGGCCAGCGTCGAACCGCCGATAAAGTGCGGGCATGATCGTGACCACTGCAGTGACCCATGACTTCTGGGGTGTCGCTGTGCCAGCGTGGGTCGCTGCGGTGGGCACCGTCGCCGCAGCGATCTTCGCTGCCTATGCCGTGATTAAGAGCGTGCAAACGGGCGGTGGTCTGGATCAAGTCACCGCCGGTCTCAACCGCGTCGGCAGTTCGGAGTGGATCAGCGAGGGACGTCCGACCCCGTCGACCGAAGAGACCGCGGCCGTATGGGACATCGAGCGTACCGGGCGCGCCGGCTACGAGTTGGTAAACACGTCTGATCGCCCACTTATGCTCGACCGCTTCGAAGACAGCATGGGCGGGAGAATCGTGTCGATGGAGGGTTTGCCCAAGCTGATTCCACCGGGGATGCGGCTGCCGTTCGATCCGCGTCACTATTTGGGCGGTCCCTCGGTCGTCGCCACGACGATCCTCTGGCGGGATCCAACAACTAACACGCCGCCGCAGTGGCACACCTTCTACATCTGAGCGCCGTCTCACGCCGCCACCTCCGCGCCGTTCAGGAACTCCGCCGTCGCGACCGAAGACGACGACTGGGGCTTCTAAGTCCCGCTGTAAACGCCCCCGCCGATCCTCATGAAGGTGTCGACCGGGGCGTTCGCATGTTTCCGCTGGCCCTGTGCGACGAGCGGCATCCGCCGGGCGACCCTCATCCGCAGGCTTCGCGCAACGTCGCGCAGGCCGCCGCCGCGCCGCTTCAGGCGGCAGTTGGTGTCGTGTGAGGCGCGGGAAGCGGCGTGAACTGCCACCTGAGCGCTGGCATCCGCCGTACGCCCATTCAGGTGGCAGTTGGTGTCGCGTGTGGCACGTCGAAGCGGTGGGAGTTGCCACCCGGGCACGCCGGTCCCGGGCGTTCTTGCGTTGTGGTGGGGCGGACTGCAAGCCCCTCGAGTGGCGTCGGATGCCGGTGGCAGACTGACCGCATGCTGCTCGCCGAGCTGGTCGACACCGCGGATGCCGTGACGTCCACGCGATCGCGGCGGGCGAAAGTCGATGCGCTGGCCGCGCTGCGGCAGCGCCTGGACCCGGGCGACCTCGCGCCAGCGCTGGGCCTGCTGCTGGGCAAGCCGCGCCAGGGACGCATCGGTGTCGGGTGGCGTGGTCTCGCCGCCATCGTGGGTGAGCCGGCGGGGGAGCCCACGCTGACGATCGCCGACGTCGACAGGGCGCTCGACGCGCTGGCGTCGGCATCCGGTCAGGGCTCGGCCACACGTCGCTCGTCGACGCTCACCGGGATACTCGGCCGCGCCACCGCGCGGGAGCAATACTTCCTCCGCCGCGCGCTGCTGGGGGAGATGCGCACCGGCGCGCTCGAAGGAGTGGTCACCGACGCGATCGCCGCCGCCGCGGAGCGGCCACTCGCAGCAGTGCGGCGCGCGGCGATGCTGTCGGGCGACCTCCGCGAGACCGCACGCATCGCGCTGCACGGTACGGAGGCCGACCTGGAGGAGACGGGCCTGGTCGTCGGACGTGCCGTGCTGCCGATGCTCGCCAGCACTGCTGCCACGGCCGAGGAAGCGCTGGCGACCGTGGGCGAGGCATCGGTGGAGTACAAGCTCGACGGTGCACGCATCCAGGTGCACCGCAGGGGCGACGACGTGCGCGTCTTCACCCGCAACCTCGCCGACATCACCCAGCGCCTCCCCGAGATCGTCGACATCGTGCGGGCGATGCCGGTGCGCGACGTGGTGCTCGACGGCGAGACCCTCGCGCTCGATGAGAACGAGGCCCCGCGACCGTTCCAGGAGACGATGGCGCGGTTCGGTGCCGAGGCGGCGCGTGAACTCGTGCTGCATCCGTGGTTCTTCGATGTGCTTCACCTGGACGGTCGGGATCTGATCGATGAGCCGCTTCGCACCCGTATGGCCGCACTCGCCCGGATCGCGCCGGACCATCGCGTCCGCGGCGAGATCACGGCCGATCCCGACGTCGCCGAACGGGTGAGCCGTGAGGCCCTCGCCGCCGGCCACGAGGGCGTCGTCGTCAAGGCGATCGACTCGACCTATGCGGCGGGTCGACGCGGGGCGAGCTGGATCAAGGTCAAGCCCGTCCACACGTTCGATCTCGTCGTGCTCGCCGTCGAGGAAGGATCGGGGCGCCGCGCGGGAATGCTCTCCAACCTCCACCTCGGTGCCCTCGACCCCGAGGGCGAGTTCGGCGAACCCGGCGGATTCGTCATGGTCGGCAAGACCTTCAAAGGCCTGACGGATGCCACGCTGCGCTGGCAGACCGAGCACTTCCCGACGATCGCGACACACCGCACCCCCGGCACGGTGTGGGTCGAGCCGGTGACGGTGGTCGAGATCGCGATCGACGGCGTGCAGCGGTCGCCCCGGTACCCGGGCGGCATCGCGCTGCGCTTCGCGCGCGTCAAGGCGTACCGCGACGACAAATGCGCCGAGGAGGCCGACACGATCCAGACGCTGCGCGGCCTATTGCGGTAGGCGTCGGGGGCGGCGCAGTCGTTCCCCGCCCCTCCGTCCTATTGGGGGCGCCTGGGTCTGCGCCGCGCTCGGATCACCGAGGACGCACCGGGAGGAACGATGCGCGAGGCCGTCGAACCATGCGCGGTTGACTTTCTACCAAGCAAGCGCTTGACTGAGCGCGTGTTCGCGCCTCTCGCCTTCTTCTCGTTCGTCAGCCTCGAGGATCGCTCGCTGCACGGCGCCTACAACCGTTGGCATCAACTGGATCACCGCCCTGAGAACCTCGCGCTCCCGGGAGTCGCGTGGGGGGATCGGTGGGACATCCGGCCCGAGTACGCCGAGTTCAGCGAGGGCGCTCTCGCCGGTGAGGTCGACTTCGCGGCGATGTACTGGTTCCGCGAGCCGGTGGTGGAATCGGTCGCGGCGTGGGATGCCCTCGGCGAGGCGTCGTTCCAATGGGGACGCGGCCCGCTGATTCCCGGCATCCGTCGCCCGATGCTGGCCTTCTTCCGACCGGTCAAGGGATATGCCGCCCCGCGCGCGCTCGTCGCGCCCGACGTGCTGCCGTTCCGTCCGAACCGCGGCATCCATCTCACAGTGACCCGCTTCGCCGAGCCCCACAGCGCCGACACGCATGCGGCACACCGGCGTGAGGACCGCGAACTCATCCCCGCCCTGCTGGAGGCGGACGCAGTCGCGGGGGCGTGGACCTTCTCGTACAGCCATCCGCAGCGGCACTCCTCACTGCCGTTCGATGAGACACCGGTCGATCCTCCCGGAAGCCTGCGCATCCGGCTGCTGTACCTGGAAGAGGACCCGGCAACGGTCACCCCGGAGCTGCGCGCCGTCGAAGCGGGGTTCGCTGCGGCCGGCGAGCGCGAGCTTTCGACACCCGCGTCGACGATTATCCCCTGGCAGGACTGGTGAGCGAGGCGCTGGAGCGACGCATCCGCGCGCTGGAGGATCGCGCGGAGATCGGCGAGCTAATCGCGCGCTACGGGCCGGCCGTCGACTCCGGCGCCGCGGAGGCGGTCGCAGCGATGTGGACACCTGACGGCACCTACCGGTTCGACGACGTCGAGCTGGATGCCGCAGGCGTGCGAGGGCTGGTGAGCCTGCCGTCGCACGTCGACTACCTGGAGCGCGGCTGTGGGCACATCCTGTCCGCGCCGACCATCCGCATCGACGGTGACACCGCCGTCGCGGTTACTCACTCGGCGGTGATGGTCCACGACGGCACCCGGTGGCTCGGGGAGCGCGTGAGTGCGAACCGGTGGGAGCTGGTCCGCACGGCCGAGGGGTGGCGGGTGCACCGGCGGCGCAACCGGCTGCTCGACGGCAAGGTCGAGGCGCGCCGGCTCCTCAGCCCTGAAAGCGAGTGAGCGGCGTCTCGCCCGCGGCAGCCAGGCGGGCGAGCGTGCGGTGCCGAGGCCCGAGGGCGCTGCCGAAGCGCACGTCCCATGAGCGGTGGCTGTCATCGCCCAGCGCCACCCGGGCGTGATGCGCCCAGTTCGGATCGTCGAGCATCTGCCGGCCCAGCAGAACGAGATCGGCGTCTCCGCGCTCAATCAGCAGCGACGCCTGCTCCGGGTCGACGACGAATCCCACGGTCGCCGTCAGGACGCCTGCCTCGCGCCGGATACGGCGGGAGAAGTCAGCGTGGAAGGCGAAGCCGCGCCGGATGCGGGTGTCAGAGGAGCGATCGGTCGTGATTCCGCCGGATGAGGTGTCGATGATGTCGACGCCGGCCGCGGCGAGCTGCCGGGAGACCTCGACGAGGTCGTCGAGGCCGAGCCCGCCGTCCGCCCCGTCCACCGTCGAGATCCGGTACGAGAGCGGGATGCCGTCGCCGATGGCATCCCGCACGGCGGCCACGACCTCCTGCGGATAGCGCATTCGACCCGCCGGGCTGCCGCCGTAGGCGTCGTCGCGCGTGTTCGACACGGGGGAGAGGAAGGAGTGCAGCAGATAACCGTGCGCGCCGTGGAGTTCGAGGAAGCGGAATCCAGCGCGCACAGCACGAGACGCGGCATCATGCCAGTCCTGCACCGAACGATGGATGTCGGCGATGGACATGCGGGCGGGGATCTGGTGTCCGGGACCCGCGGCGAGCGCCGAGGGGCCGACGATCGGCCAGGGCCCCGCCCCGGCGGCCGCGTCCTCGTCGTTCAGTGGAGCGCCGGCGCGCCAGGGCTCGCGCACGGCCGCACGGCGGCCCGCATGGCCCAGCTGGATGCCGGGGACCGCGCCGGTGCTCGCCGTGACGTCGGCGACTCGACGCCAGCCGGCGATATGGGCGTCGTCCCAGAGGCCCGCGTCGCCGTGCGAGATCCGCGCCTCGGGGGCGACCGCCGTCGCCTCGGCGATGACCACCCCCGCCCCGCCGAGGGCGAATCGGCCGAGGTGTGCGACGTGGAAGTCGCCGACCTCGCCGTCCGTGCAGGCGTACATGCACATCGGGGACACGCCGACGCGGTTCGGAATGGTGACGGCGCGCACGTCGAGCGGATCGAACAGGGTCACACGGACTCCTCGGGGTCGGGCAGCCGGAGGAAGGCCGCGATGAGAACGGTGGCGATGCCGCACAGAGCGGCGACCGCCAGGGCCAGCCGCAGGGCGGACTGCGAGAGGTAGGCGACGTCGACGGGCGAGGGCATCATCGCGATGAGCATGCCGAACAGTGCCGCAGCGATCGCCCCCGAGAAGGTGCGCACCACGGCGTTCAGCCCGTTCGCCGTCGCGATCTGGCCGGGGGGAACGGATGCCGTGATGAGTGAGGGCATCGCGGCGAAGGCGAACGCCACCCCGACACCGACCATCCCGGAGCCGACCATGACCGCGAGCGGTTCGGCGTGCACGAGCGCGCGGAACACGAATGCCGCCGCCATGATCGAAGCTCCGATCATGAGGGCCAGGCGTCCGCCATATCGGGTCATCACACGGGCTGTGAGCGGGGAGAGCAGCACCATGACGAGCGCCGAGGGCAGCAGATACAGCCCGACGGCTGCATCGGAGGCCGCGAGTCCGTATCCGGTGTCCGCCGGGGCCAGCGCCTCCTGGGTCGTGAGCAGGTGATTCGCGTACATCCCGAACGTGGCGACGAACGACGCCAGATTGATCGTCAGGATGGGGGAGCGGAGGGCCGTGCGGACGTCGATCATGGGGAGGGGATCGCGACGCTCCCAGATCAGCCATGCCGGCAGGGCCAAGACAAAGAGGGCGAAGCACACGAGAGTCAACGGATGCAGCCAGCCCCAGGACTGCCCGCGCGAAATCGCGATAAGAAGCCCCGCAAGCGCCACGGTCAGAGTGACGGCGCCGATCACGTCGAAGCGACCGGGAATGCGCAGCGGCGCCTCGTCGACGAGCGCCAGGATGAGCGCGAAGAACACCGACCCGATGGCTACGGAGACCCAGAAGATGGTCGGCAGTCCGCCCCAGGCGACCAAGGGCCCCGCGACCGCGAGACCCAGGGCCGAACCGATGCCCAGCGTGCCGCTCATGAGCGCGATGCCGAAGATCGCACGCCTTGACGAGACCTCTGCGCTCATGAGCGCGATGCCGATCGGCACGACCGCCGTGCCGAACCCCTGCAGTGCGCGTCCGACGAGCACCACCCCGAAACCGGGAACCGCGGCGGCGATCAGCGACCCTGCGATCAGCAGCCCCATCGCGACGAGCAGCAGACGGCGACGACCGTGCATGTCGGCGAGCCGCGTGATGACGGGGGTGCCCACCACGCCGACCAGCAGGGTGATCGTGATCAGCCAGGAGGCGTCGGCGGCTGACGCGTCGAGCAGTTCCGGCACGCGGGGCAGGACGGGAACCATGAGGGTGAACTGCAGCGAGCTGAGCATGCCGCAGCCGGCAAGCACAGCCACGACCACCTTCTCGCGGCGTTCATCCCCCCTCGTCACGTCCGTGAGCCGGACTCAGCTGCGGGTGATGGCGCGCTGGCTGAGCTTCCAGCCGTCGCCATCGCGACGGAAGGCATCGGTATAGGTGCCCATGCCGGCCAGCACTGGCGCGGCGAGCGTGCCCGTGTAGTAGCGGAAGTACGAACGCGCTGTGGCGTAATCGCCCGAGACCTCGACGACGATGCTCGACACGTCGTGCCTCGTGTGCGATCCGGGGCCCTGGATGCCGGCGGAACGACGCTCGTGCACGCCCGCCAGGATGGCCTCCTGCCCGACGACGCGCTGGCTGTCCATGGGCAGACCCCCGGCATCGGCGAGCTCCCACACGGCGTCGTCGGTGAAACAGGAGAGGTACTCCTGCGGTGTTCCGGCGTCGGCGAGTTGCGCGATGCGGGCGATCAGCATCGCGACGTCGACGCGGTCGGCCGCGCTCACTGGGTCACGGTCCAGCCGCCATCGACGGGCAGGAAGACGCCGTTGATGTAGCTGGCGAGCGGGGAGAGGAGGAAGAGCGTCGCCCAGGCGATGTCGTCCGCGGTGGCCATGCGCTTCAGGGGGATGCGGGTGAGTACGCGCTGCCCGGTCTCGCTGGCAGCGAATTCGGCCAGCCGAGGGGTGTCCGTCATCCCCGGAGCCACCCCGTTGGAGCGGAACTCCGCGGCGCGGTGGGCGGCGAGATGACGGACGTACCCCATGATCGCGGCCTTGGATGCGGAGTACCAGGCGTTGTCGGTGCCCACGAGGTTGCCGGCGACCGAAGTTGTCGCGACCATCGCGGCACCTTCGCCAGGACCGGTGGCAACCCATGTCTCGGTCATGCGGCGGACGCTGCCGACGCAGATCTCCAGCGCCCGGTCGAACGGAATGTCGGAGCTGGACGCGGGGCCCGCGTTGTTGTGCAGGTGGCGGAGTGGGCCGAGGCTGCGTACGGCGTCGCTGAAGCCGGCATCCACGGCCGCGTCATCGGCGACGTCGGCCACCCACGTGTGCACGGCGGGGGCGGTCGCACGGACGAGCTCCGCGGTCTCCGCCAACCCGATGGGATTCAGGTCCCACAGGCTGACGGCCAGTCCGAGCTCTGCCGCGTGCACGGCTGTCGCGCGACCGATGCCGCTGCCGGCGCCGGTGATGAGAACCCTGTCTCCTGGCGTGAATCCGAAGTCGACTGCACTCATCCCGCGCTCCTTTGCCCAAGCAATTGCTTGCTTTACCATAGCGTCGCCGTTCCGCGAAGGCTAGTCCTGTGGTTCACCGGCGGGGTCGTGGCTCAGATCCCGAACCCTCCATCGACGTCGAGCTTCTGTCCCGTGATGTAGCCCGCCGCGGGGGAAGCGAGGAAGGAGACGGTGGCTGCGATGTCCTCGGCGGTGCCGAAGCGGCGCAGCGGGATGTTGGACATCGCCACCTCCAGCGCCCGCTCATCGAGGTCGCCCGAAGCCATGAGCCGCGCCGACATGCCGTCCCAGAGCATCCCCGGTCCGACGGCGTTGACGCGCACGCCGAAGCGGCCCTCCTCGGCGGCGAGCCCGCGGGCGAGGGCCTCGACGCCGCCCTTCGGGGCCACGGAGAGTCCGTCGCGCACCGGGTAGCGCCGGGTGCCGGCGCTGGTGACGACGGTGAGTGAGCCCGATGACTCGCGCAGCGCCGGGAGGAAGGCCTTGGCGATCGCGAAAAACCCGATCAGGTCGTCGTCGACCTGGCGGGCGAACTGCTCGACCGGGACCTTGGACAGGTGCACCATCGGTACGTGCGGGCCGGCCGCGTGCACGACCGTGTGCACCCCGCCGTGCTCTGTTGCGAGTGCCGCGGCGAGGGCCTCCGCCCCGGCGGCGTCGCGCACATCGAGTTGGTGCGCCTCGCTGCGCTCGCCGAGGCTGGCGAGGAATTCGTCGGACGGTTCCGAGCGGTAGGTGATGGCGACGCGCGAACCCGCGGCCACGAGGTTCCTGGCGATCGCGGAGCCGATTCCGCCGGCTCCTCCGGTGACGACCGCGATGCCGGAGAGGCCGCTGAAACGGGCGGTGTCAGAGGCGTGTGCTGTGTCCATGAGCCGGAATCTAACAGGTGCGCGAATCATAACCAAGCAACTGACCGGTTGGCCGTTGCCTGTGCGGATCCGGTGTGCTTTACTGAGCAAGCGTTTGGTCGCTCCAGCTCAATGATGAGAGAGGTTCGGGATATGCGGTTCAACAGACTCGCGGCAGTCGCCGCAGGGATCGTGGTGTCGGCGATGGTGCTCGCCGGCTGTTCAGGCGGTGAGTCGGATGCCGGCGGTGAAGAAGGCGGCGGCACTGGAGAACCCATCAAGATCGTCGTGCTGGGCGGACTGGGAGCGGAGGGTATTCTCGCCGACAACGCGACCACCGCCGTCACCGCAGCGCTGGCATCCGTCGACGCCGTGAACGATATGGGGGGCATCTTGGACCGCGAGGTCGAGATCACACACCTCGAGGACAACGCCGACCCGACGGTCGCGGTCACGAAGCTCCGCGAGTACATTGCCACCGAGGGCGCCCCCGCCCTGGTCCTGAACTCCGGGCCCTCGACCATCACCGAGGCCATGCTGCCCATCCTCACCCAGAACAAGATCGTCTCGTTCAACATGGGACCGACCGCCACCTCCGGTGACCCTTCGGTCAACCCGTACAGCTTCGACCTCAGCGCCTCGGTGCCCGACTACCTCGGCTCGTTCGTCGCCGAGGCGGAGGACCGCGGCTACGAGGACGTCGCGATCCTGCACGGCTCGAGCGCCTACGGCGAGCTGTTTGGCTCATCCGCCCAGACCACCTTCGCCGATGCCGGCTTCACCGTGACCGGCAACGAGGGCTTCGACAACGCGGCCCTCGACATGACGGCTCAGCTCTCCTCCCTGCAACAGGGTGACCCCGACGTGCTCGTGCTCGACGCCTACGGCGCCCCGCTCGGCTACGTGCTGCAGAGCCTCGAGAAGCTCGGCTGGGATGTCCCGATCATGGGCAACTCGTCCGTCGCCGCGACCGGACTCATCGCCACGCCTGCCCCGGACGGTGTGCTCGGGACCGATCAGGTCAAGAACCTCACCATGCAGGTGTACGCCAGCACCCAGTTCAACCCGGACGACACCCGGGTGAACGAGGCAGTGGAGCGCATGCTCGCCGCCGGTGACATCAAGTCCTCGCTGATCACGGCCTACAACTACGACGCGGCCCTGCTGTTCAAGGCGGCGGCGGAGAAGGCCGGTGGCATCGACGACCCGGATGCCCTCGTCACGGCGCTGATCGACCCCGAGGTGCAGAAGGCCGCGGAGACCGCGATCGTCCTGAACTACGGCTTCAAGAAGGATGCGCACGGGCCGCACGTCACTCCGGACCAGTTCGCCTTCATCCCGCCGGGCGAGCTCGTCAACGGTCAGTTCCAGCCCTGACGGCTCCCGGCTCTCCGAACACCCGCCGACGGCTCGGATCTCGATTCGGATCCGAGCCGTCGGCACACCAAGCCCACGACGTGGTGGAAGGAACCCGACCGCAATGACCATCATCTGGTCCGGCCTGGCTCTCGGTGCGATCTACGCACTGGTGGCGATCGGCTACAACATCGTCTTCCTCTCCCAGAAGACCTTCAACTTTGCCCAGGCGGCGCTCATGATGCTCGGTACGTTCATCGCGTACGTCGGCATCGTCGTGTGGGGGCTCCCGTGGTGGCTCGTCGCGATCGCTGCGGCCGTCATCGTCGGCGGGATCGCCGCCCTCGAAGAGCGCGTCGCCATCCGGCCGGTGAAAGACCCGCATAACCTGCTCGTGACCACGCTCGGCGCGTCGATCATCATGGAGGGTGTCGCGCAGGTCATCTGGGGCGGCGAGCCCAAGCGCGTGCCCTTCTTCATGGGTGATCAGGTGCTCGAGTTCCTCGGCGGCCGGGTCTACCCCGTCGAGCTCGCACTGATCGTCCTGGTCATCGTCATCGTCGTGGTGCTCACCCAGTACGCCAAGCGCAGCATGACCGGCATCGCGCTGCTCGGCATGAGTGAGAACAGCGAGGCGGCCCAGCTGCGCGGTGTCAATGTGCGCAGGTTCGCCCTCATAGCCTTCATCTTCACGGGCGTGCTCGCCGGTTTCCTCGGCGTCTTCGTCGGCCCCAAGACCTACGCAGTGGCGACCCTCGGCGCCTCGCTCGCGCTGAAGGGCTTCGTCGTCCTCGCGATCGGCGGGTTCGGATCGCTCGGCGGCGTCCTCGTCGGCGGACTCATCGTCGGCCTCGCCGAGGCGCTCGCGACGCGCTACATTGGCGCGGACTTCGCCGGCCTGACGGTCTTCTTCATCCTCATCGTGATTCTGATGGTCAAGCCGACGGGGCTCTTCTCCCGTCGGGTGGAACGGACGGTGTGACCATGGCCTCTCTCTGGTTGAAACTGCGGGCCGTCCCCGGGTGGCTGTGGCCACTCACCCTCGGCGCCGTGCTGATCATGCTCCCCTTCCTCGGTCTCGGCTACGCGGCCACGAGGCAAATCGAGCTGACGCTCATCCTGGCGCTAATCGTGCTGGGCCTGAACCTGTCCCTCGGCTACGCCGGCGAGCTCGCGATGGGTCAGGTCGCGATGTACGCGGCCGGTGCCTATGCGGCCGGACTCGCCAACAAGGCGGGGGTCACCGACATCTGGCTGCAGCTGGTGATCGGCGGAGGCGCGGCCCTCGTGGTCGGTCTCATCTCGGGCATCCCGGGTCTGCGCCTGGGCAGCTGGTCGCTGGCGATGACCTCGTTCTTCCTCATCCTGATCGTCCCGGACGTGCTGTCCATCTTCAAGACCGAGACCGGAGGTCGCAACGGTCTGGCCGGCATCATGCCTGCCACCTCGTTCGGCCAGCCGATCGACCCGCGCACCTACTACCTGATCATCGTCGGCGTCGCGATCGTGGCCTTCGCCCTGATCCGCAACCTCGTCGTCTCCAGCCACGGCACCGCCCTGCGGGTGCTCAAGCAGAGCCCCGTGCTTGCATCGTCGATGGGCATCTCCGTGTTCCGGGCCAAGCTCACCGCGTACGCGATCGGTGCTGTCCCCGCCGGCGTCGCCGGCGTGCTGTTCGCCAACCTCGACCTTTTCATCTCCCCGGAGGCCTTCGCATTCTCGTTCGCGATGACCGTACTCGCGGCATCGATCTTCGGTGGTTCCGCGAGCATCTACGGCGCTCTCATCGGTGCAGCGGTGCTCCAATTCGGGATGAACCAGTCGACCAACTTCAGCAAGTTCGGTCTCATCATCTCGGGTGCCTTCCTGCTTATCGGCGGCGTCGCTTTCACCGGAGGCCTCTCCGGGCTCATGCGCAGCCTCGTGCGCAAGGCCGATGTGGCGGCGAAGGCGAAGTCCGGAGTGCCCGAGGTCGAGGCGGCGCCGGCTGTGGTCGAGAAACTCGAGGGCGCCCTGCTGCGCACAGAGGGCGTCTCCAAGGCATTCGGCGGCAACCAGGCACTGTCGCAAGTCTCGATCGATGCGTCTCCCGGTGCGGTCACCGCGATCATCGGTCCGAACGGCTCCGGCAAGACAACGCTGCTCAACATGATCTCGGGGTTCTACAAGACCGACGCCGGAACGATCGACCTCGACGGCAAGTCCATCCAAGGGCTGTCGTCCTACCGAGTCGCTCGCGAGGGCGTGTCACGCACCTTCCAGACACCGAACATCCCGGAGAAACTGACGGTGTTCGAGGCCGTCGAGGCGGGGCGATACGCCACAGATCGTGCATCGATCTTCGCGTCCGTGCTGCGCCTGCCGCGGTTCCGGCGCGCGCGCACCGAGAACCGGCTCGCGGCGGAACGCGCCCTGGCGCTGGTCGGCCTCAGTGCCCAGCGCGACGATCCGGCTGACTCGCTTCCGCTGGGCAACAGGCGGCTGCTCGAGGTCGCGCGGAGCCTCGCGGCCTCGCCGAAGGTGCTGCTCCTCGACGAGGTGGCATCGGGCCTGGACGAAGACGAGCTCGCAGTTCTCGAGAGCCTCGTGATCCGGCTGCGTGACGCCGGGATGACCGTCATCCTCGTTGAGCACAACTTCCAGCTCGTGCTGCGGGTCGCGGACGACATCTACGTGCTCGCCCATGGCGCCGTCATGGCGCACGGCACGCCCGAGCAGATCGAGAGCGATCCGCGGGTCATGGAGGAGTACCTCGGTATCACGGCGGAGGCCAACGCGGCAGGAGGCGGCGACCATGAGTGATGTGCTGCTGGAGGTGGCCGGCCTGCAGACCGGCTACGGCGACCTGACGGTGGTGCGCGACGTGTCGCTCACGGTGCGTTCGGGCGAGATCACGGTGCTGCTCGGACGCAACGGCGCGGGCAAGACCACCACGCTGCGCGCCATCACCGGGCTCAACAAGGTGTCCGGCGGAACCGTCTCGTACCTCGGAGAGCCGCTGACCGATGCCCCGCACAAGCGGGTCGCGCGCGGCATCTCCTACGTGCAGGAGGGCAAGAAGGTCTTCCGCGAGCTGACGATCGAGCAGAACCTCCTCCTCGGCGGCTTCTCACGCGGGATCGGCAAGCGGGCGCTCACCGCCTCCGCCGACGAGATCTACCAGTTGTTCCCGATCCTGGGCAGCAAGCGGGCGCTCGCGGCCGCGAGCATGTCGGGCGGTCAACAGCAGATGCTCGCGATCGGCCAGGCGCTGATGGGCAAGCCGAAGCTGCTGATCCTCGATGAGCCGAGCCAAGGGCTCGCCCCCGTGATCGTTAAGGAGGTCATGGAGCGCGTGCACGAGCTCAAGGACACCGGGATCGGCATCCTCCTGGTGGAGCAGGCCGTGCAGGAGTCGGTGGCCATCGCCAACGAAGTGACCGTGATCGAGATGGGCCGTACGACCCTCGCGGGCGCGGCATCCGACGTGTCCCTGGAGGATCTGCAAAAGGCGTACTTCGGCGCCGTCGCCTAGGGCATCGCGTCGCCGAATCTCGTGACTGGCTCCATTCCCTGGGGGTGGAGCCAGTCGCATGGAACGGACGTATCGCTCAGGCGTTGTCCTCGACTGCCTGCAGGCGCTGCTCGACGCTCGGGTTCATCGGCTGTTCCCGGGCGTGGCTCGCGAGACGGCCTGACGGACGCGCTCGCGGAGCAGGGTCATCGGGTCATCGGGTCCGCGGATCCCGCGGGGCCCCGCGCCCTCGGGGCCGCGCAGGCGACCCGCATCCGACCGGGTCCACTCGCGCACGGCTGTGCGCTCCACGATGCGCCAGCCCTCAGGGTCGCGACGGAGATGGTCGAGATAGCGGAAGCCGCTCGTGAAATTGAGTGCTTCGTCGTCGAAGGGAGAGCCCCAGTGCATGGCCGTGCCGTAGGTCTCGGCGAAGGCGTGGTCGCCGAACAGTTCCGCGCGGTGGTTGCCCACGAGGTGCATCGTGCCGTCGAACGCCGCGGTGCGCTTGCAAAGCCACGCCACGTACCCGTCGGCCGGGCCGGAGAAGCCGGTGTGGTGGTCGACACCGTCTACGGCGTAGACGCTCCTCACGGCTGGGTAGTCGGCGCGGTCCACCGCGGAGCAGTACCGCAGAACGAGGTCGTGGATCTTCTGTCGGTCCGCAAGCTCCGCCAAGGTCGTCACGCGTGATCCGGCATGTTCGTCCATCCGCGTCCGCTGGCCTTCCTGTACCAGCCGGATGCCGCGAGCGTTCCACCGTCGACGGGAATCGTGTGCCCCGTGATGAACGCCGCGTCGCGCGAGGCCAGGAAGGCCACGACCCCGGCGAAGTCCTCCGGCGTCCCGAAGCGGCCCGCGGGCAGCCAGGAGCGCAGCAGCGCCGGATCGCGCCCGGCCAGCATCAGTGCGGCTGGGGTCTGGGGGGTGTCGGCGAGGTCGGGGGCGATCGCGTTCACGCGGATCCCGGACGGGCCGAGCTCCACGGCGAGGCTCTTGGTGAACGCGGCGACGCCGGCGTTGTAGGCCGAATAGACGGCGTTGCCCGGGATGCCGCGGAACGCCTCGACGGTCGACACGTTGATTATGCTGCCACCCCTGACCGCAAGCATTCCGGGGAGGAGCGCATGCGTGACCGCGAACACATGCCAGAGGTTGATCTCGTGCAGCTGCCGCCACTGCTCCGGCGGGCTCTTGGCGAAGAACGACTTCGCGGGACGGAAGTCGCCGACATTGTTCACGAGAACGTCTGCGTGGCCGTGGTCGGCCTCGATGGTCGCCGCAAGCAGGGCGATCGTCTCCTCCCGGGTGATGTCGCCGACCAGCACGGTGCAGGTGCCGCCGTCGGTACGGATGTCGGCGGCGGTGTCGGCCGCGGCATCCGCATCGATGTCAAGGAGCACCACGTGGTCGCCGTCATGTGCGAAACGGCGGCTGATGCCGCCGCCGATGCCTCGTGCTCCACCGGTCACCGCGACGGTGCGGGGCCGCTGCTGAGGAACGCCAACGTGACTCATGCAACAAACCTAGCATTTGGTTGGTACCATGGACAGGTCGGCGCAGCGGAGCGCCATACGGAGGAGGCGGAGTGAGCCTGGTCATGGATTTCACGGGCAGGGTCGTCGCGGTGACCGGCGGCAGCCGAGGGGTCGGGCGCGGTGTGGTCGAGGCGTTCCTCGCCGCCGGCGCCATCGTCGAGTTCTGTGGCCGCTCTGAGCCGGCGAGCGTTCCCGAGCGTGACGGCCGTGTCGCGGCGTTCCGTCCCGTCGATGTGCGCGACGCCGCGCAGAACGAGGCATGGATCGCCGGGATCGCCGAGCGCCACGGCCGCCTGGACGTGCTCGTCAACAACGTCGGCGGCTCCCCGTTCGGGCGATTCGAAGCAGGGTCGTCGCGCTACTTCCAGGCCATCACCGAGATCAACTTCCTCTCCGCTGCGGTGGCCACGCGCGCGGCGTTCGCGCCGCTGCGTGCCGCCTCCGGGAGCGTCGTCAACATCACCTCGATCAGCGCCCGGCGACCGAGCCCCGGCACCGCTGTGTACGGCGCCGCGAAGGCAGCCCTCGAGAGCCTGACCCGCAGCCTCGCGGTGGAGTGGGCGCCGGAGATCCGCGTCAACGCCGTCAGCAGCGGCCTCGTGCATACCGAGAGCGCCGTGGACCATTACGGAACACCGGAGCAGTACGCCCGGATCGCGGGCACGATCCCACGCGGTCGGCTGGCATCGCCTGACGAGCTCGGCAACGTCTGCGTCATGCTGGCCTCGCCGCTCGCGGCCCACGTCACCGGCGCCGTCATCCCGGTGGACGGAGGCGGCGAATGGCCCGCCTTCCTGACCCACACCCCGCACGCAGACATCGTGCAGCAGGCCGACCGCCTCGACAACACCGGAGGAACCCCATCATGACCGAAGCCGTCATTGTCTCTGCTGTGCGCTCGCCCATCGGCCGCGCGTTCAAGGGCAGTCTCAAGGACATGCGTGGCGATGACCTCGCCACCCAGATGGTGCAGGCCGCCGTCGACGCGGTCCCCGGCCTCGACCCGAACGAGATCGTCGACCTGATGGTCGGCTGCGCCCAGCCGGCGGGACAGCAGGGCTACAACATCGGACGGATGCTGGCGCTGCAGCTCGGGTGGGACGCGGTACCGGGCACCACGGTCAACCGGTACTGCGCCTCATCCCTGCAGACCTCGCGCATGGCCTTCCACGCGATCAGGGCCGGCGAGGGAGAAGTGTTCGTCTCCGCCGGCGTCGAGGCGGTCTCTCAGTTCGGCTCGGGCAAGTCGGACGGGATGCCCGACACCAAGAACCCGCGGTGGACGGAGGCCGCGGCCCGCACCGGCCGCGAAGCGGAGGACCCCGACTTCGTGTGGTCCGACCCGCGGGAGCGCGGTGAGCTCGAGGACATCTACATCGCGATGGGAGAGACCGCCGAGAACGTGGCGTCCTTGCGCGGGGTTTCGCGCCGCGAGCAGGACGAGTGGGCGGTGCTCAGCCAGAATCGTGCCGAGGCCGCGGCCGCTCGGGGCTTCTGGGATAAGGACATCACCCCCGTGCGTCTCGTCGACGGCACGCTCGTGACGAAGGATGACGGCCCCCGCGCGGGCGTCACGCTGGAGGGCATCAGCGGCATGCAGCCGGTGTTCCGCCCGCACGGCACCGTGACCGCGGCGAACTGCTGCGCGCTGAACGACGGTGCTGCCGCGCTCGTGATCATGAGCGACACCCGAGCCGCGCAGCTGGGTCTCACCCCGCTTGCGCGCATCGTGTCGACGGGGGTCTCGGCGCTGTCGGCCGAGATCATGGGCCTAGGGCCGGTGCAGGCGGTCGAACGCGCCCTCGCCCACGCCCGCATGAGCATCGGCGATATCGACATCCTGGAGATCAACGAGGCCTTCGCAGCCCAGGTGGTGCCCTCGATCGCCGACATCGGTATCGACCCCGAGCGGGTGAATGTGAACGGCGGCGCGATCGCCCTCGGCCACCCCTACGGCATGACGGGCGCCCGTATCACGACGACGGCGATCAATGCGCTGCGTGAGCGCGACGAGCAGTTCGCCGTGGAGACCATGTGCACGGCAGGCGGCCAGGGCATGGCGATGGTGCTGGAGCGCTTGAGCTGAGTCCGAACGACGAAGCGGCCTCCCGAACGGGGAGGCCGCTTCGTCGTTTCGCAGCGATCTCCGCCTTTCAGCGGGTCAGGCGACCATCTGGCGCAGCTCCGATTTCAGGATTTTTCCGGTCGCGTTGCGCGGGAAGTCCTCGACGAACACGAACTCGCGGGGCACCTTGAAGTTGGCCAGCTGGGTGCGGCAGAACGCCTCGAGGTCGGCGGCGTCCGGGCGCGGTGCGGCGTTGTGCAGTAGCAGCACGTAGGCGCGGCCGACGGTGCCGAGACGCTCATCGCCGACGCCGATCACGGCGGACTCGTTGACGGCCGGATGCTTGCGCAGGGCGTTCTCGACCTCGGCCGGGTACACGTTGAAGCCGCCCACGATGTACATGTCCTTCAGGCGGTCGGTGATCTTCAGGCATCCGTGCTCGTCGAGGCGGCCGACATCGCCGGTGTGGAGCCACCCGTCGGCGTCGCGCACCGCGTCGGTCGCGGCCTGATCCTCGAAGTAGCCGAGCATGACGTTGGGCCCGCGCAGCAGGATTTCACCGTCGGTGTCGATTCCGGCATCCTCACCGTCCGCCCCGACCACGCGGATCTCAACGCCCTCGACGGCGGGGCCCGTGGTCTCCGCCGTGTGCTCCAGCGACTCGCCGGGCCGGGAGAGGGTGGCGACCACGCATTCGGTGAGCCCGTAGGCCTGGGCTACGGTCTCGAAGCCGAGCGTGCCCACCATGTCGTGGAAGAGCGTCGCCGGCGCGGCGGTGGCCCCGGCTATCGCGAAGCGCAGCGACGACAGGTCGTACTCGCCGAGGCGGGGGTGGTCCAGCAGCGAGGTAAAGACGGTGGGCACACCCGGCAGCACGCTGATGCGCTCCGTCTGCACGAGCTCGAGCAGACGGCCGGCGTCGAACACCGCTACGGGGTAGATCGTCGTCCCCGCCATCAGTGAGGCGACGATGCCGGCCTTGTAGCCGAAGCCGTGGAAGAACGGGTTGACCACGGCGTAGCGGTCATCGGGGGTCAGTCGTGCGCCGAGGCCCCAGGCGCGGGCGACCGAGAGGGTCTGGCGGTGCGCACTGAGCACCCCCTTCGGGATGCCCGTGGTGCCCGAGGTGAACAGCACATCCATGATGTCGTCGGAGGTCACGGCGTCTGCTGCCGCAGCCACGCGGCCCTCGTCGACCGCATCGCCCGCGGCGAGGAACTCGGCCCAGGAGACGACCCCGGCCTCACCGGTGTCGTCGAGGGTCACCACCGTGCGCAGGTGGGGGAGGCCGGGGATGGACGGGCCGTCGGATCCGCGCCCGGCCGCCGCTGTGCGCAGCGCCTCGCTGTACGACTTGCCGAGGAACCCGTCGGCCAGCACCAGGGCGGTGGCGCGGGAGCGCGCGAGGATCTCGGCCGCCTCATGCCCCGTGTAACGGGTGTTGAGGGGCACCACCGCGATGCCGATGAGCTGGGCGCCCAGCATGGCCAGGATGAACTCGTGCCGGTTGGGCGCCCAGAGACCGATGCGGTCTCCCGGCGCCACACCCTGAGCGAGGTAGGCGCGGGCGACGGAGCGGACCCGGTCGTACAGCTCGGCGTAGCCGATGGTCAGGTCGTCGCCGATGATGGCCGGATGGTCGCCCAGCGTCGCCTTCTCGGCGAGGAGGGCGGGCACTGTCGTGGCTTCCGATACTGTCATGGTCGTCCTTTCCAGGAACCTGCGTACACTCCGAGTGGGAGTTTCGGGAAAACAGTTCGATGCAACCCGCCTGAGCAAGCGCGTGTGAGATCTTCGGTTGAGGAGCAGGGATGGCAACGACCAGAAGCGGAGGCCGTCAGGAGCAGAGCTCCGAGCGACGCGATCAGATCATCTCGATCGCCGCGCGGCTCATCGCCAAGCGCGGCTACTCCGCGACCACGGTCCGCGACATCGCTGACGAGGCCGGCATCCTCTCCGGCAGTCTGTACCACCACTTCTCCTCCAAGGAGGCGATCCTGCAGGAGATCCTGCGCAGCTTCCTCACAGGGCTGCTCGGGCGTTTCGAAGAGATCGTCGCCGAGGGGGGCAG
Organism: Microbacterium sp. zg.Y909; assembly: GCF_024626565.1. Lineage (NCBI taxonomy): Bacteria > Bacillati > Actinomycetota > Actinomycetes > Micrococcales > Microbacteriaceae > Microbacterium > Microbacterium sp. zg.Y909. Next base: position 48,601 of record NZ_JANJFJ010000008.1, on the reverse strand, counting down.
CCCTCGCGACAACCTGGACAAGCTCATCGCGCATGCCTTCGCCACGATCGAGAGCCAGCCGGATGCGGTCGGCCTCTATCAGAACGAACTGTCGTTCCTCGCGCGCCAGCCCGGCTTCGAGTTCCTGCGTGAGGACAGCGAGCGCATCGAGGCGATCTGGCTGTCGCAGATCGTCGAGGGGCAGAAGGTCGGCGTGTTCCGCGACGCGATCGACGCCCCGATCGCGTACCGATTCATCCGTGACGCCGTGTGGTCCACCGTGGCGTGGTACCGTCCCGGTCGCGGTCACACGGCCGCGAGCCTGACTGACAACTTCCTGGACCTGCTGCACGAGGGCCTCCTCGCCGACTGAGTGCATCACGGACGGGGTGGATGCCCGTCAGTCGGCGACTTCGCGGCTGCGGGTGCCGCGCGGATCGAGGATCTCGCGGATCAGTCGCAGCTCCACGGCGTTGGGGGTGCGCGTGAGCGGGGCATCCGTCTCGTCGAGTGCGAATCCGGTGCTCGCGGCCACGGTCCGGGGGTCGACTCCGGGGTGGACCGACAGCACCGTGACGGCGCCGTCGGGGGCGTACCCGAGCACCGCGAGGTTGGTCACGATCACGCCGAGGTGGTGGTGCTCAAGGCCGGCCTCGCGGGCACGGTCGTTGCCGACGCCGGAGACCATGTCGACGGTCTCCACGAAGATGCGGGGGCTGTGACGGGAGATCCAGTAGTCCACGCGGTGGTTGGCGGTGTTGCCCGGCGCACCGCGCACGCCGATGAGCTGGCGCGTGGGGTGCGCCCACCCGCCGATGAGCGAGATGTTCTGGTTGCCGAACCGGTCGATCTGGCTTGCGCCCATCATGCTCTGGCGGCGACCGGTGGCCACGATGTCGAAGATGCGACGGAACGGCGCCCACCCTTCGATCGTGGGGGCGGGCGCGCCGGGATCGCCGGGCATGGGCGGACCGGAGAGGAAGAAGGCCTCGCCGTCGCTGAGGACGATGTCCGGGGCGGTGGTGAGCTTCGCCAGACGGGCTCCGAGGGCGGGGATGATGCCGACGGCGTGCGCGAGGATCTCGCCCGAGGTGCGGTAGGTGTCGGCGCAGGCGGTGATGCAGACCTCAGCGGTGGTGGCAGAGCGCGCGCTCTCGGGGGTGGCGACGGTGGTCATGACTCTCCTCGGTCGGCGTGGAAGCGGGCGACGGCGGCGTGGTAGCCCGCCTCGTCGACCAGCAGGAACGTGCGCTGGAACTCGGCCCAAGCGTCCGGGTCCTTCGCGGAGGCGGCGTAGTGCTTCTGGAAGAGCTCGTCGCGCTCGTAGTCGGGGGCGCACGTGGTGAAGTGCGCGCCCTGGGGCGCCTCGACGACCGCCGAGGCGTAGATGCGGCTGAACAGGAGCGTGTGGAACGAGCCCTCGTCGAGCAGCGCCGAGGTCGGGATGACCTTCTCGGTCGACACGATCGTGCGCGTCGCGGCCATCGCGAACAGGTCGTCGAAGTAGGGGTCCGGGCCGAGGTACTGAGCGTTGCCCTGGGCGTCGGCGCGGTTCACGTGCACGAGGGCGACGTCGAGGGGGAGCGCCGGCATAGCGACGTACTCGGCGTCGGAGTAGGGCGATGCCACCGTGCGCAGCTTCGGATTGGCGGGGAGCACGTCGGACCCGAGGCCGGCGAGGATGGGGAGGAAGTCCAGGCGTGCGTTCGCGGCGCGGAGCCCGGTGACGAACATTCCCTCGTCGTACTCCTCGATCTCGAGGTCGCCGCGCTCGCGTGCCTGGGTGAACAGCGGGTCGAGAGGGATGCTGTCCAGCGACACGAACCCGTAGACGAGTCGGCGTATGCGGCCGGCGGCCGCGAGCAGCCCGACGTCGGGACCGCCGAAGGCCACCACGGTGAGATCGGTTATGTCGCGCCGCAGGATCTCACGCACGAGGGCCATGGGCTTGCGCCGGGACCCCCAGCCGCCGATGCCCACCGTCATCCCGCTCTCGATGGTGGCGACCGCCTCCTCGATGCTCAGCCGCTTGTCCGACATCCCCGCTCCTTCGCGCGACAGCGCTAAACCTAGCGCTTGTTTGGGAATCACAGTAGCATGCCGGGAAATGACCAGCGAGGGAGCTGCGCATGACCGGAGAGTCCATGGTCGACCACGTCGTGGTCACCGGAGGGGCTAGCGGGATCGGCGATGCCGTGGTCGGTCGGCTGCTCGACCGGGGGATCGACGTCACCGTGTTCGACCTCCGACCGAGCGTCCGACTCGGGGTGCCCACCCGCATCGTCGACCTGCGCGACGAGAGCGCGGTCGAGGCGGCGATGACCGAGACCTGGGCGTACGCCCCGGTCGGCGGCCTCGTCGCCTGCCACGGCATCCGGGGCGCCTACGTGCCCGCACTCGAGATGGACCTCGACCAGCTGCGCCTGATGTTCGATGTGCACGTGGTGGGTGCGCTCGCCGCCTCACGGGCGCTCGTGCGTCGCCTCGGCGCCGCGCCGGGGTCGATCGTGCTGGTGTCATCGACCACGGCCTACCGTGGGTGGGCGAACCAGACGGACTACGGACCGGCCAAGGCCGCCGAGCGCCAGCTGATGGAGAACCTCGCGGTCGAGTGGGCTCCGCGCGGCGTGCGGGTGAACGCCGTCGCGCCCGGACACACCCTGACCCCGTTGGTGCAGGAGATGGTGGAGCACGGCTACGACCTCGCCCCGGTCGTGCAGCGCATCCCGCGCGGACGTCTCGCCGACCCCGCCGAGATCGCCGCCGCGATCGTGTGGATGCTGTGCGACGCCACGCACGTGATCGGACAGTGTCTGCCGGTGGATGGCGGGTGGACGGTCGTCGGCCGATGATGCCGACCCGCGTGCTCGGAGATCTGGAGGTCTCGGCGCTCGGCATGGGCGCGATGACCCTCACCCAGCTGCCGGGCGCTGACACCGCCCGCGGCATCCGGGCCGTGCACGCCGCCGTCGATGTCGGGATCACCCTGTTCGACACCGCCGACGCGTACGGGCCGACGGATGACATCGGTGTGAACGAGCGGACGCTCGTCGAGGCCGTGCGGCGGCACCCCGACGCGGCCGAGCGGGTGGTGATCGCCACCAAGGGCGGACACACCCGCGGTCCGGCCGCCACCTGGTGGGTGGACGGCTCCCCGGCGGCCGCCCGGGCCTCGGCGCAACGGCTCGGCCTCGATGCCCTACCGCTGTACCAGCATCACCGTCCGGATGTGAAGGTGCCCTACGCGGAGTCGATGGGGGCTATGCGCCAGCTCGTCGATGACGGGGTGGTCGTGCGCGTCGGCGTCTCGAACGTCGATGCCGACCACCTCGACACCGCGATCCGCGTGGTGGGCGGCGCCCTGGTCAGCGTGCAGAACGAATACTCGGTGCTCGAGCGATCGAGCGAGCCGGTGCTGCGGCGGTGCGAGGACCACGGCTTGGCGTTCTTGGCGTGGGGTCCGCTCGGCGGCATGCGCGCGGCGAAGGGACTCGGCGCAGCTGCGCCATCGGTCGCACTGGTCGCCAGCCGGCACGGGGCGAGCCCGCAACGCATCGTGCTGGCCTGGCTGCTCGGCCGTACTCATCCCGATTCCCGGCGCGAGTCGGCCGGAGAGCGTGCAGGACTCGGCAGCCGCGGTCGACCTGCTCCTCGACGACGACGACCGGCGTCTGCTCGACGGCGTGGCCGCGGCGGCGGGGAGTGCTCAGTGAGGCTCTTGCAGCAGCTCGACTCGCACGTCGTCGGGGCCGAGCACGTAGACGTAGCGGTAGCCCTCGAGCGGGCCGGCGGTGGCGGTCATGGTCGCAGACAGTGGAGCGTGCCCGAGTGCCTCCAGACGCGCCAGGCTCGCCGCGATGTCGGCGACGACGATGGCCGGATGCGCGGCGCCGATGTGCCCGTTGTCGGGGTCGATGCGCCGGTTGTCGGCACCGCGGTACTCGGCGAGCTCCAGAAAGGCGCCGTCCTCGAGGCGGATGAACGTCAGCAGGACCCGCACGCCGGGGTGGCCGGTGGCAGCCTCGACCGCCGGTCCGCTCTTCGACAGGGGTCCCGTCACGTCGCCGTCGGTGGCCGCGACGTAGAACGCGGTAGCGGCTGCGGTGTTGCTCACGGTGATGCCGATGTGGTGCAGCCGGGGCATCCTGCCTCCTCTTCAAACAAACACTTGCTCAGAAACTATCTCGGAGGACATCCATGAACGCAACGCCCGTCATCGACCTCGCCGGTCGGGTGGCCGTGATCACCGGAGCAGCCGGGGGTCAGGGCCGCTCGCACGCCGCCCTGTTCCACGAGCTCGGCGCGGACCTCGTACTCACCGACCTCGACGGCCCCGCCGTCCGCGGCGTCGCCGCGCAGTTCGGCGACCGGGCAGTTGGGCTCGAGCACGACGTGTCGTCGTCCGATGCCTGGGGGCAGGTGGCGGCCGTGGCGAGGGGGAAGTTCGGTCGCGTCGACGTGCTCGTCAACAATGCCGGATTCTGCCCCGAGGGGCCCCTCGCCGCGACCTCCGAGCGTGTCATCCGCCTCACGCTCGACGTGAACCTGATCGGACCGATGCTCGGCGTGCAGGCGCTGCTGCCGCTCATGGGAGACGGCGCCTCGATCGTGAACATCGCCTCCACCGCCGGCGTCGCCGGCTACGCCAATCGGGTGCCCTACTCGGCATCGAAGTGGGGACTGCGCGGGGTGTCGCACGCGCTCGCCCGGGAGTTCGCGGGCACCGGGATCCGGGTGAACACCGTGTGTCCCGGCGCGGTGGACACCCCCATGGCCAGCGAAGACGCCCGTTCCGGCGTCGGGTTCATCACCCGCATCCCCATCCCGCGCGCCGGTCGTCCGGAGGAGATCTCGAACCTCGTGGCCTACCTGGCCAGCGACGCGAGCAGCTACTGCACGGGGCAGGACTTCATCATCGACGGCGGTCAGGTCGCCTGATGCCCAGCTACGCCTTCGACGGTGTCCTGCCGGTGGTTGATCCCACCGCGTTCGTGCACGAGACCGCAAGCCTGATCGGCGACGTCATCATCGGGCCCGGATGCTACATCGGCCCGTTCGCGAGCCTCCGCGGCGACTTCGGGCGCATCGTCGTGGGGGAGGGGTCGAACGTGCAGGACTCGTGCGTCATTCATGCCTTCCCCGGTGCCGATGCCGTGCTCGAGCCCCACAGCCACGTCGGACACGGAGTGGTGCTGCACGGGTGTCGCATCGGCTCCTTCGCCCTCATCGGCATCGGCTCCACCGTGCTCGACGGGGCGGAGATCGGCGCGGAATCCCTGGTGGGCGCGGGTGCGGTCGTGACGGCCGGGACAGTGGTTCCGGAGGGCTCGAAGGTGCTCGGAGCCCCGGCTCGCGTCGTCGGCGCGCTCGACGACGAGGCCCTGGCGTGGAAGCGCAACGGGGTGCGGATCTACGAGGAGCTGGCGCGGCGGAGCCGCGAGACCCTGCACCGCGTCGAGCCTCTCAACGCGGTGGAACCGGACCGGCGCGGCACCTCGTGGCCGTCGGATGCGGCGACGCCGCTGCATCGTAAGCGCGCGGAGGGGGCATCGTGAGCGAGCGGTTCACCGACTGGCTCGCCATCACGCGCACGATCGCCCGCTACGGGCGTTTCGCCGACCAGCGGTGCTCTGCCGACATGGCCGACCTGTTCACGGCGGACGGGCGGCTGCTGATGTTCCGGCCGCGTGCCGACACGCCTGCCGAGTCGCCGCAGGGCCGTGTACAGCTGATCGCGGCCTTCGATGTGCTGGCGAACTTCGCCGCGACGAGTCACGTGCTGTCGCCGAGCGACATCGAAATCGATGGCGACACCGCGCGTGCGCGCACCGCCTGCATGGCGCACCACATCAGCGACACCCCGGACGGGCGCACGCGCTTCACGCTGGCCGACCGCTACGACGACACGCTGGTGCGCGTGGACGGCGGCTGGCTGTTCCAAGAGCGCCGGAAGTACACGGACTGGACCGAGCAGACCCCGCTCCGCCGCTGATCCGGTTCCCCATGCCCCGGTGCGGGAATCAGAGGGGCCAGGCGGCGCGGAGCTCGCGCGGGGTGCCGAAGAGCTGACCGAGCGCGTGGGCGCGCTTGAAGAAGAGGTGCGCGTCGTGCTCCCACGTGATCGCGATGCCGCCGTGCAGCTGGATCGTCTCGGCGGCGATGTGCGCCAACGCCTCAGAGCAGGTGGCCTTCGCGATGACGGCGAGCTCGAACCGGTCGGCGGTGCCGGAGGCGAGGGCGTCGGATGCCGCGCGCGAGGCGGTGCGGGCCGCCTCGGCCTGCACGTGCATGTCGGCCATCCGGTGCTTGAGAGCCTGGAAAGAGCCGATCGTCCGCCCGAACTGCACCCGCTGCATCGCATATGCGACCGTCTCGTCCAGTGCACGCGCGGCCGTGCCCGCCTGTACGGCGCTGACTGCCGCGAGGGCGAGAGCTCGGACGGTCTCCAGTACCTCAGGGTCCGCAGTCCCCAGCGGACGCGCCGGTACGGCGTCGAAGCGCAGGGTCACCAGGCGCAGGGTCTGATCCATGGTGGGGGTGTCTTCGCGCTCGACCGCGGCGATGTCGAGCAACTCGAACAGACGCGGGCCATCAGGGGTGCGTGCGAGGGCGAGCAGCACGTCGGCGGCGGCACCGTCGAGCACGAAGCCACTAGCGCCGGTGAGCGTCCACCCGGATCCGCTCTCGGTCGCCCGCACCCCGACGCGGCCGGCGACGAAGCGTCCGTCGGGGTCCGCCCACGCCAGGGCTGCGGACGACGAGCCCTCGGCGATGCCGGGAAGCAGACGCGCAGCGGCGTCCGCGTCTCGCGATGCGATGATCGCCTGCGCCGCAATCGCGACGGAGCCGAGGTAGGGGGATGGCGCGAGCGAGTAGCCGATCTCCTCGAGCACCAGTTGCGCCTCGCGGAGCGTGAAGCCGGCGCCGCCGAATTCCTCGGGGATCGCTATACCGGCGATCCCGACCTCTTCGCACAGCAGTCGCCACAGGCCGGCGTCGAATCGCTCGGCCGTGTCCAGTGCGCGACGGGTCGCCGCGCTGTCCGCACGCTGGGTCAGAATGCCGCGCACCAGCGCGACGAGTTCCCGCTGGTCCTCATCGGGGTCGAATGACATCACCGCTCCTTCGGGAGGATGTCGCGGGCGATCCGTGCCCGGTGGAAGTCGGGGGTGCCCCACGCCGCAGACAGTGCGGGCGCGAGACCGAGCCAGATCCGCAGCGTGTGCTCGGCGGTGTAGCCGATGGCGCCATGCACCTGCAGCGAGACCCGCGCGGCCAGCATGGCCGCGTCTCCGGCGGCGACCTTCGCTGCGGAGACCGCCCTGTCCTCGTCGGGCATGCCGGTGCGCAGGGTCGCGTTCCAGACGAGTGGCCGCGCGAAGCTCAGTGCGATGCGCACGTCGGCGAGCTGATGCTTGAGTGCCTGAAACTCGCCGATGGGACGGCCGAACTGCTCGCGCACCTTCGCGTACGACACGGCTTCGTCGAGCATCCGCTCGCCTGCGCCGACGAGGGTGGCCGCCGCGGCGACGGACGCCTCGTTCAGCGCGGTATGGAGGGCCCCGGGGTGCAGCGCGGTCGCGGTGCCGGCCGCTACGAGACGCGCGAGGCGTCGGGTCGGCGCCACCGAGGTCAACTCCTCGACGACATCGCCCTGCTGCAGTGCGTCTCCTCGCACGACGAACCGGTGGGAGGCGAGAGCCGCGTCGAGCGCTGTGGGCGCGATCCCGTCGACCGCCGCTGTCGCGATCGCCCCGGCGGCGAGCTCGGCCCGGGTGTGCTCGGGGACCAGCCCGGGCAGCAACGCGACCGTCTCCAGATAGGGGCCCGGGACCGCGTGGTAGCCGAGCCGTTCGAACACCACGGCAAGGTCGCCGAGGGTGCCGCCGAATCCGCCCGCATCCTCGCTGGTGCGCAGGCCGAGCAGTCCGAGTTCGGCGAACTGCCGCCAGAGGCCGAGTCCGGGGCCGGTGTCACCGTCGGCCCAACTGCGTGCGACGTCCGCACCGCCCGCACCCTCGACGATCTCGTCGACGGTCTCAGCGAATGCGACCTGTTCTTCCGTGGGCAGGAACCGCATCATCCGCGCCTTCCGTCTCCGCCGCGGGGGAGTCCGAGGATTCGCTCCGCGATGATGTTCCGCTGGACTTCGTTTGTACCCGCGTAGATCGGGCCAGCGAGGGAGAACTGATAGTCATCGACCCAGCGACCCCCGCCGACCGCGGAGACTCCGCGCAGCTCGGCCTCCGGGCCGAGGATGCGCAGCGCGGTCTCGTGGATGTGCACGTCGAGCTCCGACCAGAAGACCTTGTTCACGCTGCCCTCGGCTCCGACCGTACCTCCGTCGAGGAGCGTGCTGACCGTGTGCCAGGTGAAGAGACGATAGGCCTCAGCGCCGATCCAGGCGTCGACGACCGCGGCATCCTCGCTCCGGCGCGCGTACTCGGCCTGCAGGGTGACGAGCCGTTCGGTGGCCGCGAGGAAGCGTCCTGGCGCGCGCAGCGAGAGCCCGCGCTCGTTCCCGGCGGTGCTCATGGCAACGCGCCATCCGTCGCCCGGCGCGCCCAGAACGTCTTCGTCCGGCACGAACACGTCGTCGAAGAAGATCTCTGCGAAACCCGTCGTGCCGTCGAGCTGAGCGATGGCGCGGACGGTGATGCCGTCGGCGTCCATCGGGAAAAGGAAGTAGGTGAGTCCGCGGTGCCGCTGGGCGTCGGGGTCGGAACGGAACAGACCGAACCCGCGATCGGCCCAGACCGCGCGCGAACTCCAGATCTTCTGTCCGTTGAGCACCCAGCCGCCGCGGGCCTCGTCGCGGCGGGCGGTGCTGCGAATCGCGGCGAGGTCGCTGCCGGCGCCTGGCTCCGACCATGCCTGTGCCCAGATGAGCGAGCCGTCGGTCATCTGCGACAGGAACCTCTCGTGCTGCGCGGGGGTGCCGTGCTCGAACAGGATCGGCGCGAGCAGCGAGATGCCGTTCTGGGCGACGCGGGTCGGTGCGCCCGCACGGTAGTACTCCTCCTCGAAGAGCACCCACTCGGTGATGCCCGCGTCCCGCCCGCCGTACCGCTCCGGCCAGGAGACGACCGACCACCGGCCTGCCGCGAGCGTCGCTTCCCATTCGCGGTGGGCCGCGAATCCCGCCTCGGTGTCCATCGACGGAAGCGGGCTTCGGGGCACGTGCTCTTCGAGCCAGGTGCGTGCTTCGGCGGCGAATGCCTCCTGCTCGGGGGTGAGGTCGAGGTTCACTTCTTCGCTCCCCGCGCGGTGTCGGCCTTGATGGAGCGCACATCCACACCGCCGAGCGAGTCTCCGCCGACCTCGGCGTTGTGCGCATGCGCGGCATGATGCAGGCCGAACACCGAGTCCATGCCGGTGCGCATGCCCTGCAGGTCCTCGGCCTGGTTCACCGCCTTCTTGGTCAGCGCGAGTCCGAGGCGGGGCATCCGGGCGATCCGCTCGGCGAGCTCGAGGGTGCGCTCTTCGAGGTCGTCGCGGGCGACGACGTGATTCACCATGCCGAGCTCGTACGCGCGGGCGGCCGGCATCCGGTCGCCCGTGTAGAGCATCTCCTTGGCCGCGCGGGGATTGGTGACCCACGGGTGCGCGAAGTACTCGACGCCGGGGATGCCCATCGCCACCACCGGATCCTGGAAGAAGGCGTCGTCGGCGGCCACGATGAAGTCGCACGACCAGGCCAGCATCAGGCCGCCGGCGATGCAGGCGCCCTGCACCATCGCGATGACGGGTTTGGGGATCTCGCGCCAGCGACGACACATACCGAGGTACACCTCGGACTCGCGGGCGAAGCGCGAGTCGACGCCTTGCGCGCCGACGTGGTCCCACCAGATGACGGCCTTCCGCTCGAAGCTCTGGTCGATGTCGCGCTCGGGTGTGCCGATGTCGTGGCCGGCGCAGAAGTGCTTGCCGTTGCCGCCGAGCACGATGACCTTGACGGTGTCGTCGTCGACGGCGCGGGTGAAGGCGGCGTCGAGCGCGTAGGTGACCTTCGAATTCTGGGCGTTGCGATACTGGGGGCGGTTCAACCGGATGATCGCGGTCGAGCCGCGCACCTCGTAGGTCACCACGGCATCGGCGGATTCGACGGTCATGATGGGTTCCTCTCTGAACTCCCGCGCCAACCAAACAATCGCTTGGTTTCCTTGATACTATACGTGAACGGCACCGCCAAGACCACGTCGGACGCGGGGCCGACGGTCACGACTCGATGAGGAGACAGATGGACGCGACGCAGCACGACGCGGATGAGCGCTTCCGCGGCGAGGTCCGGGAGTGGCTGGAGCAGAACCTCACCGGTCGCTTCGCCGAGCTGCGCGGGCGCGGCGGCTCTGGCCGCGAGCACGAGGACTTCGAGGCCCGGCTCGAGTGGAACCGGCATATGGCGGCCGCCGGATGGACGTGCGTCGCATGGCCCGTCGAGCACGGGGGACGCGGGCTCAGCATCGCGCAGCAGGTCATCTTCCATGAGGAGTACGCGAGGGCTGACGCTCCGGCCCGGGTCAACCACCTCGGCGAGGAGCTTCTCGGTCCGACTCTCATCGCCCACGGCACAGCCGAGCAGCGGGCGCGCTTCCTCCCACCGATCGTCGCCGTCGAAGAGCTCTGGTGCCAGGGCTACTCCGAGCCCGGCGCCGGCTCCGACCTCGCCGCCGTGTCGACGAGGGCGCAGCGTGTAGGCGATGAATGGTCGATCACCGGACAGAAGGTGTGGACCTCGCTCGCGCAGCAGGCCGACTGGTGCTTCGTGATCGCCCGCACAGAGGCCAGCTCCAGCCGACACCGCGGACTCTCCTACCTCCTCGTGCCGATGGACCAGCCCGGTGTGGAGGTGCGGCCCATCCTGCAGCTGACCGCGACCAGTGAGTTCAACGAGGTCTTCTTCGACGATGCGCGTACGGATGCCGCGCTCATCGTCGGCGGCGAGGGGAACGGCTTCAAAATCGCGATGGCGACGCTCGGCTTCGAGCGTGGGGTTTCGACGCTCGCCCAGCAGATCGCATTCCGGCGGGAGCTGGATGCCGTGATCGATTCGGCCACGCGCAACGGCGCAATTGACGATGCGGTCATCCGCGACAGGCTCGTGCGGGCGCGGATGACCCTGGAGGTCATCCGCCAGCACGCCCTGCGCACGCTCGGCGGCGAACAGGGCGACGGTGCCTCGGTCACGAAGCTGTTGTGGTCGAACTGGCACCGCTCGCTCGGCGAGCTCGCCATGGATGTGAACGGCCCCGCGTCCCTGCTCGTCGGCGAGGAGTATGCGCTCGATGACCTGCAGGCCCTCTTCCTGTTCAGCCGCTCCGACACGATCTACGGCGGATCCGATGAGATCCAGCGAAACATCATCGCGGAGCGCGTGCTCGGCCTTCCCCGAGAGGCCCGCCCATGAGCATCACCGCCCCTGAGTACGTCGCCGGGCACGACCTGCTTGCCGGAAAGCGCGTCGTAATCACGGCCGCCGCCGGTGCCGGCATCGGCCAGGCCGCCGCGATCCGCTGCCTGGAGGAAGGGGCCGCGGTCGTCGTCCTCGGCGACACGCACCCCGGCCGTCTCGCCGAGACGGAACGCGACCTCGGTGACCGCTTCGGCGCGGACCGCGTGCGCACCGCCGTGTGCGATGTGACGGTCGAGGAGCAGGTCGGCGCCCTCCTCGACGTCGCGGAGGAGGGCGGGGCCATCGACGTGATGATCAACAACGCCGGTCTCGGCGGATCGGTGTCGATCCTCGACATGACCGACGACCAATGGGACAGGGTGATCGACGTCACCCTCACCGGCACCTTCCGCGGCATCCGCGCGGTCGGTCGCCGCATGGTCGCCGCCGGAACGGCCGGGGTCATCGTCAACAACGCCTCCGTCATCGGCTGGCGTGCGCAGGCCGACCAGGCGCATTATGCCGCCGCCAAGGCCGGTGTGATGGCGCTCACCCGCAGCGCAGCGATGGACCTCGCCGCCCACGGCATCCGGGTCAACGCGGTCTCGCCGAGCCTGGCGATGCACCCGTTCCTCGAGAAGGTCACCTCCCCGGAACTGCTGGAGCAGCTCACCGCCCGCGAGGCGTTCGGCCGCGCGGCGCAACCCTGGGAGATCGCCAATGTCATGGTGTTCCTCGCGAGCGCATATTCCTCGTATATGACCGGCGAGGTCGTCGCCGTCAGCAGTCAGCACGCGTGAGTTCAGAGAGAAGGAAGAACATGGCAGAGGCATACATCGTCGATGCGGTCCGCTCGCCCGTCGGCAAGCGCGGCGGCTCGCTCTCGGGCATCCACCCGGCCGATCTCGGCGCGCACAGCCTGAAAGCGCTGGTCGAACGCACCGGCATCGACCCCGGCGCGCTCGACGACGTCATCATCGGCGCGACCGACACGATCGGCGGACAGGCCGGCAATGTCGGGCGCTCCGCTGTGCTGGTCGCCGGCTTTCCCGAGCACGTCCCCGGTGTCACGATCGATCGCCAGTGCGGATCGAGCCAGCAGGCTGTGCATTTCGCCGCGCAGGCGGTCATAAGCGGCACGAGCGACCTGATCATCGCCGGGGGCCTGCAGAACATGTCGCAGCTTCCGATCTCCTCGGCCATGGCCGCCGGCGAGGCCTATGGCTTCACGACCCCGTTCGCCGAGTCGCCCGGATGGCAGGCCCGATACCCCGACCAGGAGATCTCGCAGTTCGTGGGTGCCGAGATGATCGCCGAGAAGTGGGACATCACGCGCGAGGAGATGGAGCAGTTCGCGCTGGAGAGTCATCAGCGGGCCGCGGTCGCGCAGGACGAAGGGCGTTTCACGAGCCAGATCGCGCCGCTGAACGGCCTCGCACACGACGAGGGCTTGCGCCGTGACACCTCGCTGGAGCGGATGGCCGGGCTCCAGACCCTGACCCCCGGCGGGAGGCTGACCGCCGCCGTGGCGTCGCAGATCAGCGACGCGTCCAGCGCGGTGCTCGTCGCAAGCGCACAGGCGGTGAAAGACCACGGGCTCACCCCGCGCGCCCGGATCCACCACATGTCGGTGCGCGGCGACAGCCCGGTGTTCATGCTCACGGCCCCGATCCCCGCGACCAAGTACGCGTTGGAGCGCTCGGGCCTGAGCCTCGACGACATCGACCTGTTCGAGGTGAATGAGGCCTTCGCCTCGGTCGTGCTCGCCTGGATGAAGGAGACCGGGGTCGCGCGCGACAAGGTCAACGTCAACGGTGGCGGAATCGCGCTCGGGCATCCGATCGGTGCGACCGGCACCCGGCTCATGACCACGATGCTGAACGAGCTCGAGCGCACCGGTGGCCGCTATGGCCTGCAGACGATGTGCGAGGGCGGCGGGCTCGCCAATGTCACCATCATCGAGCGCCTCTGAGGGGTGTCGACATCGAGAACGGGCCGCTTCGGACGGGCGGCCCGTTCTCGTCCCGTTCAGTCGATGAGGCAGGATGCCGCGACCTGGAGCTGCTCCACGGCGTCGCGGACGACCCGGTCGACGAGCTCCTCGCAGCTGGGCAGGTCGTCGATCATGCCGACCACCTGCCCGGCGGCGAGCATCCCGGCACGCGTGTCGCCGTCGACCAGTCCGGCTTTGAGCAGCATCGGGGTGTTCGCGGCGAGGGTCATCTGCGCCCAGCTGCGCCCCGTGGCCTTCTTCATCGAGGCGGCGTCGGTGGCCAGTCCGCGCCAGCTCATGCCCGACATCCGCTTGAACGCGAGCGAGCGCCGCAGGGTCGGAAGCAGCTGCCGGATGCCGGCGCGTCGCTCCAGGCCCTCGATGTACTCCGTCCGCAGCAGCCGGTGCGGCATCCCGTCGGCCTTGGTCGTGACGACCGTTCCGTCGAGTCCGAAGCCCAGGTAGCGCTGCTTGATGGCGTCGGGAACCGCGCTGTCGCGCGTGAGCAGGAATCTCGTCCCCATGCCGACTCCCGCAGCACCGTAGGCGAGCGCGGCGGCGAGCCCGCGGCCGTCGTGGAAGCCGCCCGCGGCGACCACCGGAATGTCCACCGCCGCGACGACGGAGGGCACGAGTATGGAGGTGGGGACCGCGCCGGTGTGGCCGCCGCCCTCGCCGCCCTGCACCATGACGGCATCCGCGCCCCACGCCGCGACCTTCTCGGCATGGCGCACCGCACCGATCGAGGGGATCACCACGACGCCGTGCTCCTTGAGCTTCTCGATCAGCTCCCGTCGGGGGGCGAGCGCGAAGCTTGCGACTTTCACTCGGTGACGGATCAGGATGTCGACGCGCTGCTCGGCGTCGCCGGCGTCCGCGCGGAGGTTCACCCCGAACGGCCGCTCCGTGCGCTCCTGGACCTCGATGATCTGTCGCTCGAGTTCGTCGGTGCCCATGGTCGCGGAGGCGAGGATGCCCAGCCCTCCGGCTTCGGCTGTCGCCGAGACCAGGCGGGCTCCGGCGACCCACCCCATGCCGGTCTGCACGACGGGGTGGTCGACGCCGGTCAGGCGCGTGAGTGCCGTCGTGAGCATAGGGGGAGTGGTCATGTCGGGACACCTCTCTGTGTCGTGCGTCGAGTCGTACGCCCACGCGCAGTGCGCGGGCGTATGCGCGGAGCATACTCTACTTGCCCTAGCGTTTGCTTGGTTGCTAGGGTGAGGGTGTTCCATCGGCCGAGGACGCCGGTGCAGCCTCGAAGGAGAGTCGAACATGGCAGGAATTCTCGATGGTCGGGTCGCGATCGTGACCGGCGCCGGACGCGGTCTCGGGCGCGAGCACGCACTCGAACTCGCCCGGCAGGGTGCGAAGGTCGTCGTGAATGATCTGGGCACCGCGCTGGACGGCGCCGGGAACTCGGTCGGCCCCGCCCAGGATGTCGTCGACACGATCCGCGGCGAGGGAGGCGAAGCGATCGCCAACGGCTCCGACATCGCGGACTTCTCGCAGGCGGGCGAGCTCATCGCGCAGGCGGTGGACGCCTTCGGAGGGCTGGACATCCTCGTCAACAACGCCGGCTTCGTGCGCGACCGCATGCTGGTCAACGCCGAAGAAGACGAATGGGACGCCGTGATCCGCGTGCACCTCAAAGGGCACTTCGCCCCCTTGCGCCACGCGAGCGCCTACTGGCGCAGCCAGGCCAAGGAGGGCCGGCTCCCCACCGCCCGAGTCATCAACACGTCGTCGGGGGCGGGGCTCCAGGGCAGCGTGGGTCAAGCGGCCTACTCGGCGGCCAAGGGCGGTATCGCATCGCTCACCCTGGTCGCCGCACACGAACTCGGCCGCTACGGCGTCGCCGTGAACGCGATCGCACCCTCCGCGCGCACGCGCATGACCGAGGGCGCCTTCGCCGAGGCCATGGCTGCGCCCGCCGCGGGCTTCGACCGCATGGACCCGGCGAACGTCTCCCCCCTCGTGGCCTGGCTCGCCAGTGCCGACTGCGATGTCACGGGCCGCGTGCTCGAGATCGAGGGTGGGCGGATCTGCCTGGAAGAAGGATGGCGTCACGGACCGGTCCGCGAGATCGACCGCCGCTGGGCCGCTGCGGAGATCGGCGACGCCGTGCGCGCGCTCGTGCACGAGGGCGCACGCCCGGAGGCGGTGTACGGCGCATGAACACCGGCGACTGGGCGGGCCGGCCGCTCGGCACGCGCACGGTCGGGTACGACGAGAGTGATGCGATCCTCTACGCCCTCGCGGTCGGAGCCGGCGCCGACGATCTCGACCTCGTGTTCGAGGATCGGCTCCGGGTGCTTCCGTCATTCGGGCTCACGCTCGCGCAATGGGCCCCCGACATCCTCGCGGCAGCCGGTGCCTACGGCGACGCCGCCGTGCACGGATCCCAGACCCTCGAGGTGCACCGTCCGCTGCCGAGATCAGGCGAGATCGCGCTGACGGCGCGGGTCGGTGACGTGTGGGACAAGGGCACCGCCGCGGTCTTCGAGGTGATCGTGGAGTGCGATCTGTTCACTGCGATGTGGTCGCTGTTCGCACCGGGCAGGGGAGACTTCGGTGGCGAGAGGGGCCCGTCGCGCGAACCCGAACCCGGTCGCGGGCGAGGGACGATCAGCGCGATGTCGACGTTCCCGACTCAGGCCGCCCTCTACCGGCTCACCGGAGACCGCCATCACATCCACATCGACCCGGAGGCTTCGGCGCGGATCGGTCAGCCGACCCCGATCCTTCAAGGGCTGTGCACTCTCGCCGCCGCGACCCTGGTGCTCGCGCGCGATCGCGGCGCCCACCCCGCAGACCTTACTTCGCTCCGCGGACGCTTCAGCGGGCCCGTCGTCCCCGGCGATGTGCTCGAGCTGGAGAGCTGGCCGGAGGGAACTTTCGACCTGCGCCGCGACGGTGTGCCGGTGATCTCGGATGGAAAGGCGGACTTCGCATGAGCCGTGTCCTCGTCGTCGGTGCCACAGGCATGATCGGAAGCCGCATCGCGACCGACCTCGCCGCGAGAGGGGACGAGGTCACGGTCATGTCGCGCCGCGGCCCGTCCGATCGCGACCCGAGCGCCGTTGCGGGCCTGCCGCGGCTGATCGGGGACTACACGGAGACCGAGTCGAGTCCCGTGCTGCTGGAGGGCTACGACGCGATCGTGTTCTCGGCGGGCAACGACATCCGACATGTCCCGGCCGAGCAGGAGGACGCCGCGTTCTGGGAACGCACACAGAGTGGCGGCGTCCCACGTTTCGCCGCCCGAGCCCGGGCCGCCGGAGTGTCCCGTTTCGTCCAGATCGGTAGCTATTACCACCAGTTGCACCCGGAGTGGACGGAGCGCATCCCCTATGTGGCGGCGCGCCGGGACGCCGACGACGGGGCACGCGCACTCAGCAGCGACGGCTTCGCCGCGATCACTCTGAACCCACCCTCCATCGTCGGCGCCGACGAGCGCGGGCTGCGCCGTTTCGCTCGCATGGTCGCGTGGGTGCGCGGGGAGGTCGACGAGCCGGCGCTTTTCGCTCCTCCCGGCGGTACGAACTATATGTCCGTCCACTCGCTCTCGCAGGCGGTGCAGGGGGCGCTCGACTCGGGCGCAGCAGGCCACGCCTACCTGGTGGGCGACCGCAACCTCAGCTATCGCGATTACTTCCAGCTCCTGGCCGATGCCGCAGGCAGCCGGCACGTGATCGAGGAGCGCGACGAGGAGCACCCCTTCCAGCCCGACCGCTTCATCGTGCAGGGTCGTGGGGCCGTGATCGCCTTCGAGCCCGACGCCGAGGAGACCGCGCTGCTCGGTTACGACCGCCACGACGTCGAGCGCGCGCTCGAGGAGATCGTCGCCGGGGTCGACGCGCGACCATGAGCGGCGACAGCACCCGCGTGTGCGTGAGCGGCATGGCCGCGCTGTCGTGGGACCTCGCCGACGAGATCGCTATGTACGGGCGCACCGGCACGGACCTCATCGGTCTGCCCGCGTTGAAGGTCGCCAATCACGGTATCGCGGGTGTGGCGGATCTGCTCGAGGAGCACGCGGTGCGTCTCGGCTACCTCGTGCACCCGCTGCGCGCCCACCCCGACGACGACAAGGGCTGGGAGCGCCAACTCGCGGAACTCGCCGACGCTGTGCGTCACGCGCACGATCTCGGCGCCGGCACGGTGTATCTGACCTCGGGGTCCTCCGGACACCTGGGTTGGGAGCGTGCGGCAGATCTCTTCACGGAGCGCCTGGCCGCTCTCGTACAGTTCGCGGGGTCGCTCCAGGTCCGGCTCGCCGTCGAGAACACCATGTCGCTGCGCAGTGACATCAGCTTCACGCACACGGCAGCCGACGCGTTCGCACTCGCGGATAGAGCGGGGATGGGTGTGTGCCTCGATCTGTACTGCTGCTGGCAGGAACGTGGACTCGGCGAGCTCATCTCCGGACGAACGCCGCAGATCGAGATCGTGCAGGTCTCGGACTTCATGCTCGGCACCTCGTCCTTCCCCAACAGATGGGTGCCCGGCGACGCCGACCTTCCGGTGGAGTCGCTGTTGGCTCAGGTGCTCCGTGCCGGGTACGAGGGCATCGTCGACGCCGAGCTGATCGGGCCGGCCATCGAGGAGGAGGGCCCGGAATCGGCCCTTCGCCGATCGGTCTCCTGGATGCGCGCGCAGATCGCTGCGCCGACGCAGAACCCCAGAATCCCAGAATCCCATAATCCCAGAACCAGAGTTAGGTAGGCACTCATGTCGATCGACATCACGACGCAGGACAAGGGCGTGCGCGTCGTCACGATGAACTATCCCCCCGTGAACGCGCTGCCCGTGCAGGGCTGGTTCGACGTGGCGGACGCGATGCGCAAGGCAGGAGCCGACGGCTCGAGCCGCGTGGTCGTCCTCCGCGCCGAGGGGAGGGGCTTCAACGCCGGCGTCGACATCAAGGAGATGCAGCGGATCGAGGGATTCAGCGGCCTGCTCGGCGCCAACCGCGGCTGCTTCGAGGCGTTCAAGGCGATCTACGAATGCCCGGTCCCGGTCATCTCGGTGGTGAACGGCTTCTGTCTCGGCGGCGGTGTCGGCCTCGTCGGCAACTCCGACGTGATCATTGCATCGGACGACGCGTACTTCGGCGTGCCGGAGGTCGACAGGGGCGCCCTCGGCGCCGCGACCCACTTGGCCCGGCTCGTGCCGCATCACATGCTCCGGGCGATGTACTACTCCGCACGCACGGTCACCGCGCAGCGCCTGGCCGAGCTCGGCTCGGTGGATCAGGTCGTGCCGCGGGGCGAGCTCGACGGCGCGGCGTTCGCGTTCGCCGCGCAGATCGCCGCGAAGGACACGCGGGTGATCCGCGCAGCGAAGGAGGCGCTGAACGGCATCGATCCGATCGACGTCAACCGCAGCTACCGGTTCGAGCAGGGGTTCACGTTCGAGCTCAACCTCGCCGGCGTCGCCGACGAGCACCGCGACGAGTTCGTTGCCACCGGCAACGCGCTGGAGACCTGATGGCCTCACTGCGGCAGCTCGACGAGATGGCCGGGCTGTTCCGAGACGGGATGACCATCGGCATCGGAGGGTGGGGGTCTCGGCGGAAGCCGATGGCGCTGGTGCGAGAGCTCGTGCGCAGCGGTGCGCGCGACCTGACCGTCGTGACCTTCGGCGGGCCGGACGCCGGCATCCTCTGCGCGAGTGGACAAGCCTCGCGCATCGTGCACGGCTTCGTCTCGCTCGACTCGATCCCGATCGACCCGCATTTCGCCGCGGCACGCCAGCGGGGCGCGGTGGCGACCACCGAACTCGACGAGGCGATGCTGGTCGCCGGTCTGCGTGCGGCCTCCCGGCGACTCCCGTTCGAGGTGCTGCGCAACGGAATCGGCTCGGATGCCGTGACCGAGAACCCGGAGATCCGCACCATCGTGTCGCCGTACGGCGACGGTGAGACCCTCGTGGCCATGCCGGCGATCCCACTCGACATCGCCCTCGTGCACGTGGAGCAGGCGGATCGCGTCGGCAACGCGCAGTGCCTCGGCCCGGATCCCTTCTTCGATGAGCTCATCGCGCGGGCGGCGGCGCTCGCCGTCGTCTCGGCGGAGCGCATCGTCGGCACCGAGCGGCTCGCCGCCGAGCATCCGTCGACCCTGATCCTGAACCGCTCGGAGACCCACGTCGTGACCCATGCACCGCGGGGCGCGGGGTTCACGGCCCTGCTGCCGGAGTATGCCCGTGACGAGGTCGCCCAGCGTGCGTACGCGGACTCGGCGCGCGATGCGGAGGCCTCGCGGCGGTACCTCGACGAGTACCTCGCGCACGATGCGACACGCGCCGAAGCAGAAGGAGAGGCGCCATGATCACGCGCGCGGAGATCGCTGCCACGGCCTGCGCCGACCTGTTCCGCGGCTCCGGCGCGATGCTTGCGAGCTCCTTCGGGGTGATCCCGACGATCGGGGCTCGTCTGGCAAGGCTCACGCATGCGCCGGACCTCCTTCTGAGTGACGGTGACGCGACGCTGTTCGCCGATACGCCCGCCGTCGATCGGCCGTTCACCCGTCCCGAGGGGCATCTGCCCTACGCGAAGCTGTTCGAGCTGATCGCCACGGGCCGCCGGCATGTGATCATGGGAGCTCCGCAGCTCGACCGACACGGCAACCAGAACCTCTCGGCGATCGGCCCGCGCGACCGGCCGACGCATCAGCTCGTCGGGGCCCGCGGCGCGGCGACGAACACGGCGAACCACGCCACCAGCTATTTCGTCCCACGCCATTCGCCGCGGGTCTTCGCCCCGACGGTGGACACGGTGACCGGGGTCGGGGCCGACCGCGCCGCGCAGTGGGGACTGAGGTTCCATGACCTGCGCGGTGTCGTGACGAACCTCGCGGTGCTCGACCTCGCGGGCCGTGACGGCACCATGAGAGTCGTCAGCGTGCATCCCGGAGTGCGGGTGCGTGAGGTCGTCGCCGCGACCGGGTTCCCCCTCGAGATCCCGGCCGATGTGCCCGTCACGCGCGCACCCGATGAGAGCGAGCTGCACCTGATCCGCGCCGTGCTCGACCCCCGGGGCCTGCGCGAACGCGAGCTTCCCGAAGCCTGACCCAGCTGGCATCTCACGCCGACCCGGATTCCGGTCGGCGTGAGACGGCTCCCAGGCCTGCCATGCTCAGAGGGGGACCGACGTTGACGTCATCCGTCGTGCTGGGTATTGTTGCAACAACCAAGCATTTGTTTGGCGCACTGCGGCGCCAGACCCGAAGGAACCAATGGAGGTTTCCCGTGAAGTCACAGCGACTGCTCGCCCTGGTTGGGGCTGCAACTCTCGTCGTCACGCTCTCCGCCTGCGCGGGCGATGACACATCGGACTCGGCGGGCGCGGGATCCGGAGACGGGGAGATCATCTTCGGTCTTGACGAGGACAGCACCGGCCCCGGCGCCTCCTACGCGGTGATCGCGGGCAAGACGATCCGCTTCGCGGTCGACGAGATCAACGCCGCAGGCGGGATCGACGGCCAGCAGATCCGGATCGTCGTCGGCAACGACGAGTCCGACCCCACCAAGACCCCCACCGTGTTGCGCAAGCTCGTCGACGAAGGGGCTCAGGTGATGCTGCTCGACACCGGCAGCGGCGCGGTGCTGCAGGGCAAGTCGGTCCTCAAGCAAGCCGGCATCCCCGCCATCGCTCCGACGGCGGTGACGACCTCGGTCGCGGAGGCTCCCGACAACGAGTTCACCTACATGCTCGCCAACGGCGTCGACCAGTTCGCCGACGCGTACTGCGGAGCGATGGAGACCAAGGGCTACGAGAGCATCGCCGTCCTGTCCGACGCCTCCCCGGCCATCGACAATATCAACAAGCTCATCATCCCGATCCTCGAGGACTGCGTAGAGGTCGTCGCCGAGGAGTCCGCGCCGGTCGACGCCGCCGACCTCACGGCCCAGGCTGCGCGCATCAAGCAGGCCGACCCCGACGCCATCCTGGTGTCGAGCCTCGGCGGCAACTTCGAGGTGCTCGCGCACAACACGCTGCACCAGCAGATTCCCGGTGTGCTGCGCTTCTCGCTGGCCTCGATCGGCAACCAGCCCGACTCGTGGGGACGCACCAACAAGGGCGCCCTCGCCGATGTCGTCTACATGGGCGCACTCGACATGGAAAACAAGAAGACCCAGGAGCTGGAGAAGAAGCTCAAGAAGGCCAACGGCGACGACTACCGCCTGACGGCATACGACGCGCAGGCCTACGACTCGGTCTACCTGCTCAAGGCGGCCATCGAGGCGGCCGGTGGCGCGGATGACCCCATCGCCGTCCGCGATGCGCTGAACGAGATCAGCGACTTCGAGGCGTCGTTCGGTCAGCCCGGGTTCACCCTCTCGTTCACGCCCGACAAGCACATGGGGGCCGACGGACTGTGTGGTCTCGTGCTCTCCGGCTTCGACGAGAACAATCAGCCGACGGGTGCCTGGGCGGACTACCAGGTGACGTGCGAGTCGCAGTGACATGACCGACCCTCAACTCTGGCTCTCGGTCCTGGAGATCGGCAGCTTCTTCGGACTCATCGCCCTCGCCTATCAACTGACCCTCATCGGTGCCGGCTTCTTCAACTTCGCCATCGGGCCCTACGCCATGGCGGCGGCCCTCGGCGCCAGCTGGCTCACGATCGAGATCGGAGTGCCGATCGCACTCAGTCTCGTTCTGGGTCTGCTCATCGCCGTCGCCGCGAGTGGACTGACCGAGCTTCTCGTCGTCCGGCAGGTGCAGAAGCGATCGGGTCGCGGCGAACTGCCCGCGCTCGTCGCGGTCACGGCGGTGCTGTTCATCGTCCAGCAGGGCGCGGGTGCCATCTTCGGGCGCCCCGCTCTGCCCGGGCAGGTGCTCTTCTCCTTCGGCCCGTGGCAGATCGGATCGGCCTACGTCTCAGGAACCGCAGTCGTGCTGATCGTCGCCACGGCGCTGATCTTCATCGCCGTGTCGGTGTGGATGCGGCACAGTCGCACCGGACGCCTGCTGCGCGCCGTGGGAGACAACCGCAGTGCAGCAGGCCTGCTGGGGCTGCCGGTCGGGCGGATCAGACTCATCGCCTTCCTGCTGGCAGGCCTGATCGCGGGGGCGGCCGGACTCCTGTACGCGCCCAAGACCGGGGTCGCCTTCACCAGTGGGCTGTCGTGGACGCTCGTCGGATTCCTGGCGCTCGTGATCGGTGGCACCGGACGCACCTGGGCCCCCCTGCTCGGCGGCTTCGTGCTCGGCGCGATCCAGGTGTTCGCCCCGTTCTACTTCGGCAGCATGGGCCCGACCACGATGGTCCTGCTGATCGCCCTGCTGTTCTTCGCTTTCCGCCCCCATGGCCTGTTCTCGACGCGGGTGCGCATATGACCATTCAGGAGACTCCCGTGAACCCGATGACCGCGCCGGCCCCTGGCGCCCGTCGCCGCGCAGGGGCGCGTGCGCTGATCGTCCCGGCCGTGGCGGTCGCCGTTGGCGCTCTCGCCCTGGTCTGGGCGGGCAACAGCGGCTTCCGCCAGGACCTTCTGGTCATGGTCGCCGTGTACGCACTGATCGCCCTGGGCATGTACATCCCGTTCGTGATGGCCGGATCGATGTCGATGGCGTACGCGGCCTACGCGGCCATCGGTGGGTACAGCGTCGCCATCGTGACCACCGAGACCGGACTCCCGCCGATCCTGGGGTGGATCATCGGCCCCTTCATCTCCGCCGGGGTCGCGGTCGTTCTCGGCCTCCTGACCCGGCGCCTCAGCGGGTTCTACCTCGCTGCGGTCACGCTGTTGTTCAGTATGGCCTTCGAGCCGTGGGTGATCGCGCTCGAGCCGATCACAGGCGGATCGGCCGGCATCGGCGGCATCCCCTCGCCGACCTTCTTCGGCTGGGAGCCGCCGCGGCTGGTGCTGCTCGCGATCGCGCTGCTGCTCGTCGTGGTCGTTGCGACCCTCGTCGAGCGCATCCGCACCGGAGCATGGGGCGTCACGGTGCGCACCATGCGCGACGTGCCATCGGCCGTGGAGGCGATGGGCGCCCGCACCACGACGCTCACCACCGTCACCCTCGCGGTCGGCGCGGGCCTGGCCTCGCTGGCGGGTGCGCTGTTCGTGTCGTTCATGCTCAGCATCACCCCGGAGACCTTCACGCTCTCCATCGTGTTCATGGCGCTGTTCGTCCCGCTGATCGGCGGGCAGGCCACAGCGTGGGGCTGCGTGATCGGCGCGATCGTCGTGATCCAGCTCACCGCGAACATGCCGACCGAGTTCGAGGCCTCGGGGCAGCTCGTGCTCGCGATCGGCGTGCTGCTGATCCTGCTCGTCGCCCCGGCCGGCCTCATCGGCTACGGGAAGGCGCTCATTACCTGGGTGCGCGGTCACATCGGAAAGGAACGCGAATGAACAGCGGCGATCTCACGGGCGATGTCGCGTTGCGCGGAGAGGGCCTGAGTAAGGCCTACGGGGGCCTCGTCGCGCTCGACGACGTCTCCTTCCACGTGGGCAAAGGTGAGATCCTCGGACTCGTCGGGCCGAACGGCGCCGGCAAGACCACGCTCGTCGATCTCATCACCGGCATCCAGCGGTCCGATTCGGGAACGCTCACCCTGAACGGTGAGCGGTTGAGCGGGCCGACCGCGGTGCGGGCTCGCAAGGGGCTCTCGCGCACGTTCCAGCATCCGCATCTGGCACTGGAGCTCACCGTGCGGGAGAACCTCCTCGTCGGCGCGGCGGCCGAGCGGTTCCCCTCCTGGTGGCGCATGACCGCTGGTGTCATCACGGACGGCATCCGGCACCGCAGGCAGGAGCAGGATCGCGTCACCCGGGTAGCGCAGGAGCTCGGCGTGCCCGGGCTCGACGAGCTGTGCGCCAACCTCTCCCTGGGCGAGCAGCGTCTCGTCGAGGTGGCGAGGGCGCTCGCGCAGGACCCGCAGGTGATGCTGCTGGATGAGCCCTTCGCGGGTGCCGACGGCGACTCGATCGCTGGAATCATCGACGCCATCCGTCAGGTGCAGTCGCGTGGACACGCCGTGATCCTCGTCGACCACAACGTGGATCTGCTCACGTCCCTCGCCGATCGCGTCATGCTGCTCGCGCAGGGTCGACGCGTGTTCGAGGGGGCTCCCGAGGAGTGCCTTGCGAGTCCGGAGATGCAGAGCGTGTACTTCGGAACCACTGAGGAGGATGCCGCATGAGTGCGGATCTCACCGTCACCGATCTCACGGTGCGCTACGGCACCGCCACCGCGGTCGAGAAGGCGACGCTCACCGCGCCCGCGGGGCGCATCACCGCGGTCGTCGGCCCCAACGGCGCCGGAAAGTCCAGTCTCGCGCTCGCCATCTACGGCGCGGTATCCGCCGCGGGCGATATCGCCCTCGGCGGCACCGACCTATCGTCCCTGGCGTCGATCGACCGGGCCAGGGCGGGATTGGCGGTCGTCCCGCAGGGCCGTCAGCTCTTCCCCAAGCTCACGGTGCGCGACAATCTGCAGGTCATGGCGGAGATGCTCCGTCTGAAGAAGTCCGCCGTCGACGATGCGCTGGACCGATTCCCCGTGCTGCGGGAGCGCCAGGGGCGGCTCGCCGGCGTGCTGTCGGGCGGCGAGCAGCAGATGCTCGTCGTCAGCAGGGCGCTGATGGGCGAACCCCGCTGTCTCGTGCTCGATGAGATGATGACCGGCCTCGCCCCGAAGATCGTCAGTGGGCTCGCCGGAGCGATCCGGGAGATCGCCGATCGCGGAGCCAGCGTGCTGATCGTGGACCCGGCGATCGGGTCTCTGCAACGGGTGATCGATCGCGGATATGTGCTGCTGCGTGCTCAGCTCAGCGGCGCCTACGACGATGTCGCGGCTCTCGAGGACGGGTATCAGCGCGCGATGGGAATCATCCAACATGAGATGGGAGCGGAATGAAGATTCCGGCACAGAACTCGAAGACCGCGGCCCGCTACGTCGCACAGGGCTGGTGGGGGGATCTGACGGTCGCCGACTACGTGGCGAAGAACGCGCGGGAGATCCCTGAGCGCATCGCGTACGTCGCTGACGGCACCCGCCTGACCTGGAAGGAGTACGACGAGCAGATCGACCTGCTCGCGACCGCACTCGTCGCGCTGATCCCCCGGGGAGCCCGCTTCGGGATGCTGCTCCCGGACTGTGCCGAGTTCCACGTGGCGCTGTGCGCGGCGGAGCGCAGCGGCACTGTCGCGGTCGGCATAGGGGCGCGGTCCGGTCGCGACGAGGTCCGGCACCTGATGTCGCGCTCGGAGGCTTCCGTGCTCGTGATGCGGGAGAGCCACCGCGACCGCGCGGCCCTCGATCACGTCGCCGATCTCGCCGAGGACGGCTGGAGCGTCGAGACGGTCATCATCGTCGACCCGTCGGGCCCGGTGCGTGTGCATCGGTTCGCGGACGGCACATCGACGGTCGAGGACGTTCCGCACGCATCGATCGAGCAGACGAGAGCGCGCGCGGCCGGTCCGAACGAGTTGTCAATGCTGAACTCGACTTCGGGTACGACCGGGCGGCCGAAGCTCGTGACCCAGTTCGCCAACCGCATGATCGCCTTCTCCAAGATGGCGTTCGAGGCGGCGGACTTCACCGGCGACGACGTGATGCTCGGCGCGGTGCCGGGTCCGTTCGGCTTCGGGCTTTGGACCGCGCATTACGCGAGCGCGATGCTCGGGATGAAGACCGTGCTCATGGAGCGGTTCACGGTCGAGGAGACGCTCCGTCTGATCGATGCGGAACAGGTCACGATCCTGGCGTGCGTGAGCACGCAGTTCAAGATGATGCTCGATTCGCCGGCACTCGACTCCGCCTCACTCGAGAGCCTGCGGGCGATGTTCACCGGTGGGGAGGCGGTGCCCTACGAGCGGGCGCTGCAGTTCGAGGAGCGCGTGGGGGCGAAGGTGCTGCAGTTCTACGGCTCTAATGAGTCGGGGGCCATCAGCAATACGAGCCTGCGTGACACGGCGGATCAGCGGCTGCGCACCGCGGGACGCGTGATCGAGGCGATGGATATGCGACTGTACGACTCCCAGGGCAAGGACATCACCGCGACCGGAGGGCCCGGGCGCCCCGGTGTGTGCGGTCCCACGATCTGCATGGGCTACTACGGCGACCCGGCGGCGAACGAGGAGCTGTTCCACGATGGACGCCTCATGATGCCGGACCTCGTCACGGTCGACAGCGACGGCTATCTGCGGGTCGTGGGCCGCACGAGCGATCTGATCATCCGCGGCGGCAAGAACATCTCGGCCGTCGAGGTCGAGGAGCTCGTCGAGCAGCATCCCGGCGTGCTGATGGCCGCGGCGGTGCCTGTTCCCGACGACCTCTTCGGCGAGCGCATTGGCGTCGCCGTGACAGTGAACGGCCTCGCAGTGACGGTCGCCGACATCACCGAGTACCTGTCTGGTCGCGGCATCTCCAAGCACCTGTATCCCGAGCGGGTCGTGGTCCTGGACGAACTGCCCCGGGCGGCGGGCGGCAAGGTGGCTAAAGGCGCAGTGCGCGAGATCGTTGCGGCGCAGACCGTGGCAGACGCCGATCTGCGGGGCGCCATCGCCGTGTGAGGGCGGGTACGCGGAAGGGGGGCGTCGGGGAATCTCCGACGCCCCCCTTCGCATCCCGCGTCAGCGGGTCAGTAACCCGCCGTGCAGCAGCTGCAGGAACTGCTCGGTCAGGCTGGCGGCCGTGTGGCGGCCCTCCGGACGGTACCAGCGCACGGTCGACCAGACGGCGTCGCGGATGAAGCGGTAGGTGACAGCGGGGTCTCCGACATGGAAGATGCCCTGTTCCGCGCCGGAGGTGAGCTGATCGATCCAGATCTTCTCGATGCGCTCGCTTTGGGCGACGAGGAACTCGAAGCCCGGCTGCGTCGCGAGGAAGGCGGCCTCGTTCTGGTACAGCCCCACCGCGGAGGGCTCGCGGTCGATCGTCGTGAACGCGCACTCGACGAGTGCGTCGATCCCGGTGCGGGGGTCTGTCGTCTCGGCGGCGATCTGCTCGTATCTCGTGAGGAGCCGGCTCATGAAGCCGTGCAGGATCTCCTGCAGAATCGCCTCCTTCGAGGAGAAGTGATGGTAGAGACTGCCGGACAGGATGCCCGCTTCGTCGGCGATATCGCGGACGGTCGTCGCCGAGTAGCCGTGATGGGCGATCAGTCGTGCGGCGATCGCGAGGATCTCGTCCCGTCGTTCGGAGCTCTGCTCCGCCTTGCTCTTCGTGGCTGCAGGCATGGGAGTCAGCTGGCCCTCTCTGCGCCCGAGCACATGCCGGAGAGCGCGGTATGAATGTGGAGCACGTCGTCGGCTCCGCCGCCCGCGTGGTGCGCGACTCCGGGCAGAGCCGCGCCAACATCGTCGCACAGGGGCCCCGCGATCGCGGCGGCGATTGAGGTGGCGTCCCATCGGCCCGCGGTGATCTCGCGCGTGAGGCGCGGGGGGCGGAAGAGTCCGAGGCGCTCGCCGTCGAACCGGAGCACGTGTCCGTGCAGTGCGGCCGACGCGTCGCTGAGCAGGTAGGTCACGACGGGAGCGACGCCCTCGGGGGCTGCGCCCTTGTCTTCGCCGGCCGCGCCCATCTGCGTGGACATGCCGGTGCGCGCGCGGGGCGCCAGACCTGTGATGCGGATGCCGGTGCCCTCCAGCTCGACGGCGAGGCCGTAGACGAGGCCGAGAGCTGCGGCTTTGGTCGTGCCGTAGAGGGCGAGATTCTCCGAGCCGAGGAGCGACCCCGAGACGATCACCACGATGCTGCCGCCTTCGTGCATCGCGCGCGCCGCGGCGACGACCGTCGAGATCGTGCCATCGACGTTCACTGCCAGAGTGCGGCGGATCGTGTCCTCGCTCTGCTCCAGCAGCGCGCCGGGGCTGAGCAGGCCGGCGTTGGCCACGAATCCGTCGAGTCCTCCGTAGGCCTGGACGGCGGCGTCGACGATGCGGGCTCCGTCGCCGGCTGCGGAGATGTCGGCCGAGACAGCGAGGGCGGTCCCGCCCTGGGCGAGGATCTCCTCGACGACGTTTTCGGCGGCGTGCCGGTCGATGTCGGCGATGACGACTCGTGCACCCGCGTGGGCGGCGGCCAGAGCATAGGCCCGGCCGAGACCGGCGCCGGCGCCGGTGATCGCGACGCTGCGACCGTCGAGCACGTCCATCCGGGCCTCCTTCGAACGGCTGAATAGGGTAACGTTACCAAACAAACGCTAGGTGCCATGATTCTTGCGACCCACTATGCACCGCGATAGGGTTTTGCGACAAGCGTTTGCTTGGCTTGAACCGGGGGCGTCATGCTGCACAGCGATACTCGTCGGCTCACGTATAACGACACGGATCCGGCAGGCATCCTGTACTACGCGAGCTGGTTCCCGAAGATGGAGGCGCTCTGGAGCGACTTCCTCTTCTGCAACGGCTACCGTCAGGATCAGTCGCTCGCCACCCGCGGATGGACGACGGTGACCCGAGCCACTCAGTGCGAGTACCTCGTGCCGGCCCGGCTGTTCGACGAAATCCGTCTCGAACTGCGCGTCGGGGCGGCCGGCACGACGTCGTTCCCGGTCGAATACCGGATGGTGCGCTTCGAAGACGACGCGCTCGTCTCTCGGGCGAAGACGACGATCGTCCTGGTCGACGGCGCGCAGCGGGCGATCCGCATCCCCGAGGACTTCCGCCGGCAACTGGCGGCGTGGGCGCAGTGAGCGTCGTCGAATCGCTGAGCCCGACCCAGATCGCGGCGTGGGACGGCGGCGAGACAGCTGTGGCGGAGCAGGTGGCTCCCGACGTGTGGGCGATCCCGGTGCCCATCCCTGCGGGCACCATCCCGCATACCCTCTGCTACGCGCTGCTCGACGATCGAGGCGTGCATCTCGTCGACCCGGGGTGGGGTGACGAGACCGGCATCGAGGCGCTGACGGCCGGGCTTCTCGCCGCCGGCCGTGCGCTCGGCGACGTGCGCACGGCGATCGCGACCCATTTCCATCCGGATCACCTGGGGGCCGCAAGCGTCCTGCGCGGGCTCGTCGGCGCGCGGGTGGTCTTCTCCTCGGTCGAGCAGCGGGTGCTCCAGAGCGAGACGTCGCCGGCGGCGACCGATGCGCCGGCCTACCGCGCGACCCTGCGCGAGTGGGGCGTTCCGGACGGCGAGTGGGAGGCGCTGCTCGCCTCCTTCGATCGGCCGAGCCTGGTGTCCTCCGCCGCGCCGGACCAGGTGATCGGCGACAACAGTGTGCTGGAACTCGGCACGCATCGGCTGCGGGTCATCGCGACGCCCGGGCACACCGACGGCCACGTCTGTCTCGTCGATGAAGAGCGCGGGCTCCTTTACTCCGGGGACCATGTGCTTCCGCGCATCTACTCGGGGATCGGGATCGGCACACTTCCCGGAAGCGACCCACTCGGCGACTACTTCGCCTCCCTCGATCGGCTCGCCCCGTACGACCGGTACACCGTGCTCCCTGGCCACGAGTACAGCTTCCGCGGGCTGGACGCCCGGCGCGCGCAGCTGATCGCGCACCATCTGCGCCGCACCGCGGAAGTCGCGGCCCTGCAGGAGGAATTGGGCGATGCTCCCGTTTGGGAGTACGCGCGGCGACTGACCTGGACGGCGGGCTGGGATGGGATGCGGGGATTCTGGCTGCACTCTGCGCTGCGTCAGACGGCGTTGCACCGGGAGTATGCGCGCACCGACGGCGCGCGGGAGCGACTGGCGGTCGCCGCGGTGTGACGGCCCCCTCAGATCGCGCGGGTGAGACGCCACGCTTCGGCGGCGATGCGCTCGGCCTGTGCGGCGAACGATGCCGGTGAGCGGTCGCTCGCCCCCATCGCCCCGCGCGACATCCGCGTGTACACGTTCTCGACGATGCACGCGACCTTCCACCAGTTGTAGGCGACGTAGAAGTCGATGCGGGAGACATCGGTGTGTGGCGCCGCCGCGATGTACAGCTCGAACAACTGGTCGCGCGAGGGGAAGCCGGGCGCGAGGGTCGGAGAGTTCTGCAGGGCGCGCACTTCGTCATCCGGCTCGGCCCAGTAGGTCAGGAGCTGACCGAGGTCCGCCAGCGGGTCGCCGACGGTGGTGAGCTCCCAGTCGAGGACCGCGCGGATGGTGCCGTCGGGGCCGTACACGCAGTTGTCGATCCGGTAGTCGCCGTGCACGACCCGCGCCGAGGTCTGTGCGGGGACGAGTTCGCGCAGCCGGTCGTGCGCGCGGCCGATGTCGTCGAGCACCCGCACCCTGTCGGCCGTCCAGTTGGAATGCCAGCGGGTGAGTTGGCGAGAGATGTAGTCCTCGCGGGCCGCGAGCTCGCCCCAGCCGACGTCGTGGGGGTCGACCGCATGCAGATCGGCGAGGCTCGACACGAGGGAGGCAGCGAAGGTGTGGCGACGCTCGGGGGCCACGGCCGCGTCCACCGCTGCGGGGTCGCGCAGGACGAACCCGTCGATGTGCTCCATGACGTAGAACGGCGCACCCGTGATGCGTGCATCCGAGGTGCGTCCGGCCACGGCGGGAACGGGCACGGGGGTGCCGGCGAGTCGGGCGAGCACGCCGGCTTCGCGTAGCACGTCGTGCGAGCGGGAGTCGCCCATCCCGAGAGGCGCCCGGCGCAGCACCCAGCGCGAGCCGGAGTCGTTCTGCGCCAGATAGGTGAGGTTGGAGCGGCCGCCGGCGATCTGCTCGAAGGCGAGGGCGCCGGAGGCACCGTCGATGTTCTCGGCGAACCACGCCGAGACGGCGTCCGAGTGGAGTCCTGGATCGGTGGGGTGCTGGCTCATAGGGGGATCCTCTCCGTGGGCTGTGCGGTTGCTCCGTCGAGGAAGACCGACAGGATCGACCGCGCGAGCCCGTCGTGCCCCAGCTCGGACGAGGGGGAGAAGGAGCGCGCGGTCAGCCATACCGCATCGCGGAGCAGCAGATAGAGAAGCTCCACCGGCACGTCCCCGCGAAGGTCGCCGGCGGTGACACCGCGCTCCAGGGTCGTCATCCAGCTCTCCCTGATCGTGCGGGTGGCATCGCGGATGCAGTCGCGGGAGGGCAGCTGGCGCAGGTACGCGGTCTCGCGCTGGTAGATCTCGGAAGCGTGTGTGTTCGCGCGGCTTACCCGGGAGGAGGCCATCACCAACCCGCCCAGTGCCGCCCGGGCGTCGTGCTCCGCGGCCAGCACCCGCTCGTACTGCGAGACCAGCTCGTCGAGGTAGAGGGTGACGATGCGGTCGGCGATCGCGTCCTTCGAGGGGAAGTGGTGGTAGAGGCTGCCGGAGAGGATCCCGGTGCGACCGGCTATGTCGCGCACGGTGGTGCCGGCGATCCCCTTCTCGGCGAACAGCTCGGCGGCGCACGCGAGGATCAGGTCGGTGCGTCCGGACCGATCCATGCGGGCTTCGTGCGGGGTCTCCATTGCGTCGACTATACAACCAATCAAGCATTTGCTACGGTGTTTGTGAAGCAAGCACTTGTTAGGTGCATCTCCAGGGATCAGTGAGGATCGCAGTGGCGGATAAGACGATGACGGAAGCGGAGGTGGTCAGCCGACTGCGCTCGGGCATGACCATCGGGATCGGAGGATGGGGATCGCGGCGCAAGCCCATGTCGCTCATCAAGGAGATCGTTCGCTCGGATCTGACGGACCTGACGATCGTGTCGTACGGCGGCCCGGACGTCGGACTGCTGTGCGCGGCCGGGAAGGTGAAGAAGGTCGTCTTCGGCTTCGTGTCGCTTGACTCGATCCCCCTCGACCCGCACTTCCGCGCCGCACGCCAGAACGGCGCGATCGAGGTCGAGGAGTACGACGAGGGGATGCTGCAGTGGGGCTTGCACGCCGCGGGCATCCGACTGCCCTACCTGCCCACCCGGGCCGGACTCGGCTCTGACGTGATGCGGGTCAACCCGCACCTGAAGACGATCGTCGATCCGTACCAGGGCGAGACGCTGGTGGCCATGCCCGCCATCCCCCTCGACGCGGCTCTCGTGCACATGAACCGGGCCGACGTCTACGGCAACGCGCAGTACCTCGGGCCCGATCTGTACTTCGATGACCTGTTCTGCCTCGCGGCGGAGAATGCCTACGTCTCCGCCGAGCGCATCGTGCCGACGGCCGAGCTGACCGCGATCGCGCACCCCGCGACGATCCGTATCCCGCGGCTGCTCGTCACGGGCGTCGTCGAGGCCCCCGGTGGTGCGCACTTCACCTCGTGCGTGCCGGACTACGAACGCGACGAGCAGTTCCAGCGCGAGTACGTCGCGGCCGCCAAGGACCCCGAGCAGTGGGAGGGGTTCCTCAACCGCTATCTCGCCGAGCCCGCACCGATCACGAACGGAGCCCTGTCATGAGCGACGCCACCCGCGCCGAGATCTGCGCCGTCGCCTGCGCCGACGCCTACCGGCACAACGGCGAGATCATCGCGAGTGCCTTCGGGACGGTCCCCGCGATCGGCGTGCGGCTGGCCCGCCACACGTTCTCCCCGGACCTCATGCTGTCCGACGGCGAGGCCACAGCCGTGCGCGGCACCTGGGCCGTCGGCGCGGCCGCCGACGGCGAGATCGAGGCCTGGCTGCCGTTCAACCAGATCTTCACCCTGGTGTGGAACGGGAAGCGCCACATTACGATGATCCCCACGCAGCTGGACGCCTTCGGCAACGCCAATATCTCGGCCATCGGCGATCACGCCAAGCCCAAGGTACAGCTGCTCGGCGTGCGCGGGGCGCCGGGAAACTCCGTGTACCACCCCACCAGCTACTGGGTCCCCGCCCACAGCACGCGGGTGTTCGTGCCCGAGGTCGACATGGTCTCCGGCGTCGGCAACGACAACGCGCGGGCGGCGGGTCCGTCGGCGCAGAAGCACCACGATTTGCGCGTCGTGATCACCGACCTGGCCGTGCTCGACTATGAACCGGATTCCGGCCGACTGCGCCTGAAGTCGGTGCACCCCGGAGTCGGTGTCGACGACGTCGTCGCGGCCACCGGCTTCGACCTGGTGATACCCGATGCCGTTCCCGAGACCCGTCTGCCGACGGCGGAGGAGCTCGACCTGATCCGCACGGTGATCGATCCGCGAAGCCTGCGCGACCTCGAGGTGCGCGCATGACCGCTCCGGCGGTGGCCCCGGTGCTGCGCACCCGCATCACCGACCTCTTCGGTGTGCGCCACCCGATCGTCCAGACCGGTATGGGGTACGTGTCCGACGCGACGCTCACCGCCGCGACCGCGCGCGCGGGTGGGCTCGGGATCATCGCGGGCGGGATGCTGTCGCTCGAGGAGCTCGCGCGGGCCATCGACCAGGTGCAGGCGCAGACACCCGAGCCGTTCGGCGTCAACATCCGCGCCAACCAGGAGGACGTCGACAAGCGGGTCGACCTCCTCATCCGCAGTGGTGTCAAGGTCGCCTCGTTCGCTCTCGCTCCGAAGCGCGCGCTGATCGACCGCCTCAAGGACGCCGGCCTGGTCGTCGTCCCCTCGATCGGGGCGCGCCGGCACGCGGAGAAGGTCGCCGAGTGGGGTGTGGACGCGGTCGTCGTGCAGGGGGGCGAGGGGGGCGGTCACACCGGCTCAGTGCCCACCAGCTTGCTGCTGCCTCAGGTCGTCGATGCTGTGGACATCCCGGTGATCGCAGCCGGGGGCTACTTTGACGGACGCGGGCTCGTGTCGGCGCTCGCCTACGGTGCCGACGGCATCGCGATGGGCACGCGCTTCATGATGACCTCCGACTCGCCGGTCGCGCAGGCCGTGAAGGACGTGTACCTGTCCAAGTCGGTCACCGATACCGTCGTCACCGTCGAGATCGACGGTGTGCCGCAGCGCGTGCTGCGCGCGGGCACCATCGACAAGCTCGAATCGACGCGCGGTCCGCAGCGGATGCTGCGTGCCGCACGCAACGCCTTCGCCTTCCAGAGGCTCTCGGGCACCCCGTGGCCGCACATGATCCGTGAAGGATTCGCGATGCACCGCGACGAAGGGCTCAAGTGGCGCCAGGTGATCATGGC
This sequence comes from Microbacterium sp. zg.Y909, assembly GCF_024626565.1. Taxonomy (NCBI): domain Bacteria; kingdom Bacillati; phylum Actinomycetota; class Actinomycetes; order Micrococcales; family Microbacteriaceae; genus Microbacterium; species Microbacterium sp. zg.Y909. Next base: position 14,302 of record NZ_JANJFJ010000008.1, on the reverse strand, counting down.
GGCCAATGCTCCGATGCTCTACCGCTCGGCGCTGCTCGAGGGCAACGCCGACATCGGGGTGATGGCGACGGGGCAGGTCGTCGGCCTGATCGACGACGTGCCGAGCGTAGCCGAGCTGATCGACCGCATCATCGCCGAGGCCGGGACGGTTCTGGCGAGACTCGGCGCCGGGCAGACGCACGCCGCCGACCCGAACGACATCGCCGCACCGGCGACGCAGATATCGATGAGGAGAGACGCATGACGAATCAACTTGACGGCCGCGTGATCGTGGTCACGGGAGCGGGCCGCGGCGTCGGCCGTGAGCACGCCCTGCTCGCGGCGCGCGAAGGCGCGCGCGTCGTCGTGAACGACAACGGCACGGGTGCAGACGGGTCCGGCGCGGATGACACGATCGCCGCGGCGGTCGTTGACGAGATCGTCGCCGCGGGCGGCACCGCGGTCGCGAGTACGGACGACGTCACCACGATGGAGGGAGCACAGCGCCTGCTGGACACGGCGCTCAAGGCCTTCGGCGAGGTGCACGGGCTGGTCAACAACGCCGGGATTCTGCGCGACCGCATGTTCGTGAACATGAGCGAAGACGAATGGGACGACGTGATCACCGGGCAGCTGCGCGGCACCTTCGCACCCTGCCGCGTCTTCGGTGCCCACTGGCGCGACCGATCGAAGGCGGGCGACGAGGTCTCGGCGTCGATCGTCAACGTCTCGAGCACGTCAGGTCTGATCGGCGCGGTCGGTCAGAGCAACTACGGTGCGGCGAAGGCCGGCATCGCCTCGCTCACGCAGATCATCGCGCAGGAGCTGGGTCGCTATGGCGTGCGCGCCAACGCGATCACCCCCGTCGCCCGCACCCGGATGACGCAGGACGTGCCGGGCATCAAGGAGCTCGTGGCAGTCCCCGAGGACCCGGAAGCATTCGATGTCTTCCACCCGGGCAACGTCTCGCCGGTGGTGGCCTACCTGCTCACCGCGGACTGCCCGGCGACGGGCGCGGTGTTCTACGCCAAGGGCGGCGAGATCCGTCAGTTCCTGCCCTGGAGCTACGGCAAGGTCATCGACAAGGGTGACCGGTGGACGGTCGAGGAGCTGAAGAAGGAGATGGCCGACCTTGTCTGAGCAGATCACCCCCGTTCCCGGGCCCGGCCATGCACTCGTGCGGGGGCGTTCGGTCGTCATCACCGCGGCCGCCGGTACCGGCATCGGGTTCGCCGCCGCCCAGCGCTTCGCCATCAACGGCGCCGACCTGACCATCAGCGATCGTCACGAGCGTCGCCTGGGCGAGGCCGCTGACCGTCTCGAGGCGGAGTTCGGTGTGCGTCCGCACACCGTCCCGTGCGACGTCACCGATCCGGCGCAACTCGACCACCTGATGGACAGCGCGGTCGAGCGCCATGGCCGCATCGATGTGCTCGTGAACAATGCGGGGCTGGGTGGAACAGCCAGCGTGATGGAGATGACCGACGACCAGTGGTCCTCGGTGCTGGATGTCACACTGACGAGCACCTTCCGGGCGACCCGCTCGGTGCTGCGCCACATGCTGCCGCAGGGATCCGGTGTGATCATCAACAATGCCTCCGTGATCGGGTGGCGCGCGCAGGCCGGGCAGGCGCACTATGCGGCGGCGAAGGCGGGTGTCATGGCGCTCACGCGGGCATCCGCCATGGATGTCGCCCCGCACGGCATCCGCATCAACGCCGTCTCTCCCAGCATCGCGATGCACGCGTATCTCGCCAAGGTCTCCGACGACGACCTGCTCGCGCAGCTCAGTGCCCAGGAAGCGTTCGGGCGGGCGGCACAGCCGTGGGAGATCGCGAACGTCATGGTGTTTCTCGCCAGCGACTACTCCTCCTATATGACCGGCGAGGTCGTGTCGGTCAGCAGCCAGCACGCCTGAGAAGAGAGTCGACATGGCCGATCTGAATGCGGTGGGAACCGCGGGCGAGACCTACGTGCTCGATGTGGAGCGGGGAAAGATCCGGGAGTTCGCGCGAGCGACCCGATCGAGCAACCCCGCCTACCTCGAGCCCGAGGCTCCGGTGTGCCCTCCCACCTTCCTCACCGTGACCAACCTGTGGCAGCCGCCGGCGGGAAATCCGTGGGATGCCACGAAGCTCGACGGCAGGCGCGTGCTGCACGCGGAGCAGCAGTACGAGTTCTTTGGCCCCCCGCCGACGGCCGGCACCCGACTGTGGTGTACCTCGCGAATCGCGGACATGTATGTCAAGGAGGGCAGGCGCGGCGGCGAGCTGACCTTCGTCGTCATGATCACCGACTTCCTCGATGAGGAAGGCGTGCTCGTCGCGCGCTCCACCATGACCGGCGTCGAGACCGCCCGCGCCGCCAAGGAGGAGTCATGAGCGCCCGTCCGATTCCTGCACCGTGGGTCATCGATCCGCAGACCCGCACGGACTTCGTCCGCTACCAGGGCGCGTCGGGCGACATGAATCCGATCCACCACGACCAGACCTACGCCGAAGCCGCGGGCTACCCCTCGCCGTTCTCGGTGGGGATGCTGCAGGCGGGGATCCTCGGCACCTACGCGACCGACTGGCTGGGAGCCAACGGCATCCGCTCGTTCCGCACCCGGTTCAAGGAGCAGGTGTGGCCGGGTGACGTGCTCACCTGCACCGGTCGCGTCGTGCGGGAGTATGAGCAGGACGGCACCGCGATGATCGATGTCGAACTCGACTGCACCCGCCAGACCGGCGGCGTCGCGGCGACGGCATGGGCGACCTTCGTCGCACCGGAGGCAGCGGCCTGATGCGCGCCCAGATCGCGCACCGGCTGGGAGGCCCCAGCGTCTTGAGCTTCGATGAGATCGAGACTCCGATGCCGGGACCGGGCCAGGTCCTCATCGATGTTCGCGCCGCCGGGGTAAACTTCCCCGACGGGCTCATTGTCGCGGGCACCTATCAGACCAGGCCCGAGCTGCCGTTCATCCCGGGCTCCGAGGTCGCTGGCGTCGCCGCCGCCGTGGGCGCCGATGTCACGGCGGTCCGCGTCGGCACACGGGTTCTCGCCTTCACCGGCATGGGCGGGTACGCGGAGCAGGTGCTCGTCGCAGCCGACATGGTCTTCGCGATACCGGACGCGATGTCGTACACCGACGCGGGCGGGTTCCCCGTCGCGTATGGCACCTCTTTTCATGCGCTCGTGGACCGCGCCGACCTGCGGCCTGGCGAGACCGTGCTGGTGCTCGGAGCATCGGGGGGCGTGGGTTTGACGGCCGTCGAGATCGCCAAAGCACTCGGAGCCCGTGTGATCGCCGCGGCCTCGAGCGAGCAGAAGCGTCGGCTGTGCCTAGAGCACGGCGCAGACGACGTGATCGACTACTCTGCCGGCGACTTGCAGGATCAGCTCAGAAGACTCGCTCCCGGGGGCGTCGATGTGGTCTACGACCCGGTGGGCGGAGAGCATGCGCAGACAGCGGTGCGCTCCCTCGCCTGGGGCGGGCGGTACCTGACCATCGGGTACGCATCGGGCGATATCCCCAAGGTGGGTCTGAACCGGCTCCTCGTGTGCGGGGGTTCGCTGCTCGGTGTGCTGTGGGGCGCCTGGGCCCGCCGCAACCCCGAATCCAACGCGCACAACATGGCGCGGATGTTCGACTGGCACGCGCAGGGCCTGTTGCGTCCGCACATCCACGCCGTGCACCCCCTCGTGAATGCCGCGACGGCTCTGGAGGTCGTGATGGAGCGAGGAGCGCTCGGCAAGGTGATCCTGGCGAACACGACGGGTGATCTCGAATCCGAAAAGAGAGAAGAGTGCTGATGCAGCTGTCACCGAGTCACGAGGCGCAGGTCGTCATCGATCGCCTGAACAGGTTCATGGACGAGTTCGTGTACCCCGCCGAGCCCGTCTATCAGGCGCAGCTCGAGGCGAACGGGCCGCGCAGCCATGAGGTGCCAGCGATCATCGAGGAACTCAAGGTCGAGGCACGCGCTCAGGGCCTTTGGAACCTGTTCCTGCCGGCGCTCTCCGGACTGACGCACCTCGACTACGCGCACGTCGCGGAGATCACCGGCCGATCGCCGTACATCGCTCCCGAGGCGCTGAACTGCTCCGCCCCGTCCACGGGCAACATGGAGATCCTGCACATGTTCGGCACTCCTGAGCAGCAGGAGCGGTGGCTCGAGCCGCTCATGGCTGGGCGCATCCGCTCCGGGTTCTCGATGACCGAGCCGGATGTCGCGTCCTCCGATGCGCGCAACATCTCGACCTCGATCGTCCGCGACGGCGACGAGTACGTCATCAACGGGCGCAAGTGGTGGACGACGGGAGCCGCCGACCCGCGCTGCGAGATCCTCATCCTGATGGGCAAGACCGACCCGGAAGCGGCGGCCCATCGACAGCAGTCGATGATCCTCGTCCCGATCGACACCCCGGGTGTCGAGGTCGTCCGGTCGCTGCCGATCTTCGGATACCACGATCAGCAGGGCCACGCCGAGATCGTGTTCACGGATGTGCGCGTGTCGGCGGGCAACATGCTCTCCGGCGAGGGCGAGGGATTCGCGATCGCTCAGGCTCGGCTCGGGCCCGGTCGCATCCACCACGCCATGCGCTGCATCGGCATGGCCGAGCGTGGGCTCGAGATGATGGCGAAGCGGGTCATGCAGCGCGAGGTCTTCGGGGGTCCGCTGTCGGATCAGGGCATCATCCAGACGTGGATCGCCGAGTCCCGGCTGGAGATCGAGCAGGCGAGATTGCTGGTCCTCAAGGCCGCGTGGATGATCGACGAGGTCGGGGCGAAGGGTGCAGCGATCGAGATCGCCGCGGTGAAGATCATCGGACCCCGGACGGCTCGCTCCGTGCTCAACCGGGCGATCCAGGCCTTCGGCGGCATGGGTGTGACGGATGACACCCCGATCGCGCGCATGTGGGCCAGTGCCCGCATCCTCGGCATCGCCGATGGTCCGGACGAGGTGCACCTGCGTTCGGTGGCTCGTCAGGAGCTTCGCAAGTATCGGTGAGTCGTCCGCGCCGACGGGGTGGGTCAGGCGGTCAGCCGTCGCCACAGCTCGTCGGCGCGGCGCTCGGTGTCTGCCGGCGACCCGTCGGTGCGGATCACGACGTCCGCGATCGCGAGGCGCCGTTCCTCGTCACCCTGAGCCCGCACCCGGGCCTCCGCATCCTCGCGCGTGTATCCGCGATCGCTCTGCAGTCGGCGGATGCGCTCGTGGGCAGCTGCCTCCACGGTGACGATCACGTCGTACGTCCACGGCAGATCGGCGCTGTCGGCGGTGAGCAGGGGGATCTCGTGCACGACCACGGCCTCGCTGCCGCGGTGCGCGGCGATCTCCGCGGCCGTCGCGTGCATGATCGCCGGGTGGATTATCGCGTTGTAGCGCAGCCTCAGCTCTTCGTCGTGGAAGACGACGGCAGCAACGCGCTCCCGGTCGAGCGAGCCGTCCTGCCTGATCACCTGATGGCCGAGAAGGGAGGCGATCTGTGCCAGCACGACCGGACCGTCGGGGCCCTGCGGGTCCACGACGCGCCGCGCGGTCGCGTCCGCGTCGATCACCTGCGCTCCGCGCGCGGCCAGCGCCCGCGAAACGGTGCTCTTGCCGGCTCCGATTCCGCCGGTGAGAGCGACCAGTCTCACCTCAGCAGCGGGCCGCGGTCAGCATCTCGCCGAAGAACGGCGCGGGCGCGTCGCGTCTCGGGCGGGGCCGACGACCTCGCCGTCGACGAGCCCAGCCTTGCTGATCGGAAGTCGTAGGTTGCCCGCCAGCACCGGGCTCGCATACAGCCGAGAGGTCCCGCATCCACGTCAGTGCCCGGACGGCCGATGACTTCGGGCTGGGCTTCGTCGCTCATGCCGTGACTTTACGCGCGGCATCCGAGATCAGAAAATCCGCACAATGATGGTCGCCAATCCTGCTTGGGGTCGTCGCTGCGTTCCGCGCGAGTCAAGGCCCATGGCGACGACACGCGCACGGCGGAGGTCATGGATCCAGACGTTGCGCGGCCTGCTGTGGTAGGCGCTCGGGGAGCGGCCGTGGCCGTCAGCCGCCGACCCGCGGCGGCAGCTGCTGCAGCGTCCAGGTGTTGCCATCAGGGTCATCGAAGGTCACGAACCGTCCCCACGCCTGCTCGTCGACCCCCTGTGCCTCCACGCCCGCAGCGCGCAGGTCCGACAGTGCCGTGTCCGCATCGGGCACCACGACCTGGATCGAGTCCTGGCTTCCCGGGGCCATCCGGGAGCCGAGCCCGGTGCCGAAGGCGATCGAGCAGGCCGACCCCGGCGGAGTCATCTGCACGAACCGCAGACCCTCGTACGGGAGCTGATCGTGATCGGCGGTGAAGCCGATCCTCGTGTAGAACTCCTTCGCGCGGTCGACGTCCGTCACCGGAACGAAAATGAGCTCGATCTTCCAGTCCATGGCGTTCTCCTCAGCCGGGGATCCCGGCGGGATCGCTGTATCGCTGACGGTACGCGGCAACGCGGACACGTCGTGTCCTCGTTTGGCGGGCGTGGTCGGGGTGTTCGTGGGCCCGAGGGGATCGGGTCTTGGGTCGTGGGACCGTGTATGTCACCCTCGGAGCAGCGACGACGCACCGGGAGGGACGATGGACGAGGTTGTGGAACTGATCCCCGCCGAGGCGCTGCGGATCGGCAGCGGCCGCACCCGCCGGTTCGTCGGGCGTGAGCACGGCGCGGGCCTGTCGTACTTCTTCGTCGACAACGACCCCGGTCAGGGCCCGGAGCTGCACCGTCATCCGTACACCGAGACCTGGATCGTGCTCGAGGGTGAGGCTGAGGTGACGATCGGCGATCGCGTCTTGCGGGCGACGGCCGGGGACACCGTCACCGCGCCGCTGTGGACCTGGCATCGCTTCGTCAACTGCGGCACGTCGCGGCTGCGGATCGTCTGCATGCATGCGTCGCCGGTGATCATCCAGGAGTGGTGGGATTCCCGCGGCACGCTCGACATCCCCTCGCTGACCGACTGAAGGAGTGCACATGTCTTTCCAGGCGTACCTCGACGCCGTCGAGAAGAAGACCGGGCTCACCCCGCGCCAGCTGGTGGATATCGCCGCGGAGAAGGGTTTCGATTCGTCGACCCCTGCCGCTCCCCTCGTGCAGTGGCTCGCCGAGGACTACGGCGTCGGCCGTGGACACGCCATGGCGATGGTCCACGTCATCACGAAGGGGCCCCAGATCAGCGCGAAGCACGTCGGCAGCGGCGGCACGCACACCGACCCCACCGACATGCTGTGGCTCGACGGAGCGGCGACGAACCCGCATCCCTGAGGCCGCGGATCAGAAGCGGGCCGAGAACCCGCCGTCGGTGTGCAGCAGCTGCCCGGTCACCCAGCGGCCCTCGGGCGACAGCAGGAACGCGACCACCCCACCGATGTCGCGGGGCGTGCCCATGCGCCCGAGCGGGTGCATCCCGGTGAGGGCGGTGCGCGTCTCGTCGTCCATCCAGCCGGTGTCGATCGGGCCCGGGTTGACGACGTTCGCCGAGATGCCGCGGGGACCCAGCTCGCGGGCCGCGGAGATGACGATGCGGTCGAGGGCCCCTTTGGAGGCGCCGTAGGGGAGGTTGCCGGTGGTGTGGTCGCTCGTGAACGCGACGATCGCGCCGCCGGCGGGAGGTGCCTGCCTGGCGAACGCGGCGATCAGCAGCAGGCTCGCGCGGGCGTTGACCGCGACGTGACGGTCGAAGCTGTCGGCGGTGGTGTCGAGGATGCCGGATTGGACATCGTGTGCGTGACTGAGGATCAGGGCATCGAGGGGCCCGTGGTCGCCTCGCACGGCTTCGATCAGGGCAGCGGGGGAGGCGGGGTCAGACAGGTCCGCTGGGTAGTCCGCGGCAGTGAGGTCGCTCGTGACCACGTGCCAGCCGTCGGCGACGAGGCGCGGTGCGACACCGGCGGCGATGCTGTTCGCGCGCGCGGCGCCGGTGAGAAGGGCGAGGGGCATAATCCGATGCTAGGCCCGCGCGGGCGGAGGCCTTCGCGGCGCCGGCCCTTGTCGATGGGTGAGGGCCCGACCGTCCTAGTCGCTGGACGTGCCGGGGCGCAAGGCCTTCATCGCGCTCAGGTCGGTCACGTAGTGTGGGGCGCGTGACGGAGATGCAGACGATGGTTCGAACCGAAGTGCGGATCAACGGGGAGGGCTATCTCCTGGCGCAGGGCGAGGATCTCAACGAACTCCGACGTCAAATGGAGAGCGCCTCCCGCGAAGGCGGCCGGTTCGTGGACTTCACTGTGGTGGGCAACCGTTCGGTTGCGGTGCTGGTCTCACCCCGCACCGAGGTCGTCATCGCCGAGGAGACGGTGCAGTTCGACCCTCGTGACACGGGGGACGACGAAGACCCGTTCGGTGGGTTCTTCGACTTGTGAGGGCGGGCCGCGTTCGCAGCGGCTCACTAGGACAGAGATAGACCTCGTGCGCCGCCGCGCGCAGACCGGAGGCCCCGATGGGGAAGTTCACCTACAACTCACAGACCAGCGCGACCTTCGATGATCGGCTGCTGGCCCACCTGCAGGTCGTGATGGGTGCAAAACTCCGTCGCTCCGAGGGGTTCTTCTTCACCTGGAAGGACGACACGAGCCTGGGGAGCGGCCGTACGTCGCTGTGGATCCACCCGGGGGCCTCGTTGACCTTCAAGTTCAGCGGCAGCCGCCAGCCCCGCATCAACCGTGCCTGGATCGACGCACTCGCCGCGACGGCGAACTCGCCGCGTGGCCTGTATGCGGTTCCCGAGCCGCAGGGGTCGGAGAGCGACGTCGAGCGGGTCCTGCTGGGTTGACCCCGGCCGCCGGGGGCTGACGGATCCGTCCGGGTCAGGCGACGGTTGCGGGGGAGGGGGAGGCGGCGGCGCGCGATGCGCGGCGGCGCCGCACCAGCGCGAGGATCCACTCGACGACGAGACACGCCCAGGTGACCAGCCAGACGAAGACGGCGAGCGTGAAGACCGCGGTCGACACCGCGGCTGCCCCCGAGTCACCGGCCAGACCCGTCCACAGCATGAACGTCGAACCCAGATCCCCGGTGCCGCCGTCGACGAGGAAGAGGCCGGCGAACACGACGGCGATGCTCGTGGCCCAGGAGTACACCAGTCCGCGGGTGGCGACCGGTCCCTCGCGCAGCGCGCCGCGCGACCTCAGGTAGCCGCTGACGGCGACCGCGACCTGCAGGGCGTATCCGATGATCCACAGCGGCGCGGTCACGAAGAGGGCGAAGACCATCCAGCCCAGCGAGGCCAGCTTCAGCGCCATCGCGAGGACGGGCAGTGTGAGGAGGGCGATACCGGTGAGGGTGGCGGTCGTGTCGCTCAGTCGGCGGGTCATCGCTCCATCATGCCGTCACCGCGGCACGGCAGATGAACGCCCCCACGCGGCGCGTCCGCGGGGCCGCTTCATGTCAAGTCGTTGCATCCGCCCGCCGCCGTGCGCTCTGATGGACCGCATGGATGACGACCGCAGCCTGCCGCCGATCACCCCCGGCCCGGAGCCCGACACGACCGATGCTGCCGAGCCCGACGACGTCGATGCGCCGCTGGATGCCGAAGACGCGCCGCCCATGGTGGACGGCGACGGCCAGATCGTCGGGAACTGAAGCGCGTCGGTGTGCGGGAACGGACGCGCGGCGTCGATAGCATCGAGTGTCGGTGCGAATGAGGGAGAACACGTGATGGGCGCTGAGCGACCTCCCTTCAGTCCTGTCATCTCCCTGCTCACGGTGTCGTCGATCTGGGACGGGCGCCTGGGCGCCGCGCTGAAGACCGTCGGTCTGACGACCCGCAAGTACGCACTCCTCGCGCACATCGGCGCGGAGCCGGGCATCTCGTTCAGCGAGTTGGCGCGACGCAGCCAGATCACCGTGCAGACCGCCCACACGGCGGTGCGTGCCCTCGCCGCCGACGACATGGTGACCGACGCCACCGCTCATGCCGGTGCCGCTTCCGATCTGCGGGTCACGGCCAAGGGCCAGCGCGCTCTGGCCGCAGCCGAGGCGCTGCTGGCGTCGCTGGACGCAGAGCTCACCGCAGAGCTGCCGTCGCTGACCGGCGCGCTGCAGGGCCTGCATGAGAATCCGTTCAGTGGTCAGACAGCTTCCTTCAGCTAGCCTGAAGGTATGTTCCGCACGCCGCTGACGCTCTTCCGCACGCTTGCGATCGCCGAGGCGGTGTCGTGGACGCTGCTCATCGCCGGACTCATCCTGCGGGCCACGCTGGGACTGGACATCGCCACGACGATCGGCGGCAGTATTCACGGGTTCGTCTTCCTCTCCTACGGGGCGACGGCGATCCTGGTGGCCAAGAACAACCGATGGGCGCCCGGCCCCACCGCCGTGGCCGTCATCTCCGCAGTGATCCCGTACGCGACGATCCCGGTGGAGATGTGGCTGAACCGCACCGGCCGACTCAACGGCCAGTGGCGACTGGAGGAGACCGACGACCCCCGCGAACGCGCCTGGCACGACCGGCTGCTGCGTGCGCTGCTGCGCCGGCCGCTGCTGTTCGGACTGGCCCTGCTGGCCGCGGTGATCGTGGCGTTCACCGTGCTGCTGATCATCGGACCTCCCGGCGGACGCTGAGTTCAGCGCGGGCGGATGCCAGGATGGGGGCGTGTCGACGTCGATCCTCCGCACCGCCGCCCGCTGGGCGCTGGCGGGCCTGCTCGCCGCGGCGGGCCTCGCGCACCTGTTCTGGCTGCGACGCGGTTTCCGCATCGCCGTGCCGGACTGGGCGACCCGGGTGCTGCGCACCGACAAGGACATGATCGTCGTGGCATCCGGCGCCGCCGAGCTGCTGCTGGGCACGGCGCTGGTCACCCTGCCTCGCGAGCGACGGCGCATCGGCGTGGCCGTGGCGGCATTCTTCGTCGCCGTGTTCCCGGGGAACGTCCACCAGTGGCGCACCCGCCGGCCTGCCCCGGGCCTGCGCACCGACCGGGCGCGCCTGCTGCGACTGCTGCTGCAGCCGGTGCTCGTGGCGTGGGCGCTGTGGGCGACCGCGCCACAGGAGAGGAGCTGACATGCTGTCGATCGGCATCGCCGCCGCCGCAGGACCTGAGGTCGCGGCGCGACTGGCGCCCGTGCTCGAACGGGGCGGTTTCCACGCGCTGTGGGTCAACGACACTCCGCACGCCGACGCGCTCGAGGTGCTGGCGGCGGCTGCCGCGGTGACCGAGCACCTGGTGCTGGCAACCGGCGTGCTTCCCGTGGACCGCCGTGCGGCCCCCGAGATCGCCGCGACGGTGACGAGACTCGGACTGCCGCAGGAGCGACTGGTGCTCGGCATCGGGTCGGGACAGCTGCGCGCGGGGGCGCTGGACGCCGTCGGCCGCGCCGCGGAGGCGCTGCGGGAGACCACCGCGGCGCGTGTCGTCGTCGGGGCGCTGGGCCCTCGCATGCGGCGGCTCGGCGTGCGGACGGCGGACGGCCTGCTGCTGAGCTGGCTCGACCCCGAAACGGCCGCGCGGCAGACGATCGCCGCCCACGCGGACGCGGCCAACGCCCACGTCGCGCTGTACGTGCGCGCCTCCGTCGACCCCGCTGCGGACCCGCGGCTGCGCGCCGAGACGGATCGCTACGCCGGGTTCCCGAGCTACGCCGCCAACTTCGCGCGGCTCGGGCTGGCGCCGCACGCGACCGTCATCGACAGCGCGGCGGACCTCGGGAGCGCGGTGGCGGCGTACGAGTCCGTCGTGGACGAGGTCGTGCTGCGGGCGGTCACCTCCGCCGACGGTCCCGAAGCGTACGTCGCGTTCGCCGAGCACGTCGCCGCTGCAGTGTCGGAATAGCCCGATCGCGCAATCTGTCTCACGGAAACACGCGGAAACGGAATTTCTGAAGGGTGACCGCGTTTGGTTACCTGTCATGGTGAGCACTGAAACGATTCCGACCGCGTCCGACGCCTACGCCCAGTGGGCGCGCGCCCGTCGCGAGACCGTCACCGCCCCGCAGGGCGCCCTCTCGCTCGTGCTCACGCACTGGTCCGCTCCCGGCGAGCCCCCGGTCGACGAGGCCGCGGCCCGCGTGGGGCAGCCCGACGACGCGATCTTCACACGGCTGCAGCGCACCGACATCGACACCGGGCTGCCGCAGGAGGGCTACCGCATCTGGCGGCGGGATTCTCCTGCGCAGCAGGCCTTCGAGGACATCGAGCGCTACCCGTACGACCCGGCCTGGGTGCTCGAAGGACGCTTCGAACTCGTCGACGAGCAGCGCGTCGTGCCGTTCGAGCACATCAAGGATGCCGGCGCCACCCGTGGCCTGCCGGTGTCCGGAGACCTGGTGTTCTCCGTCGACGGCACCGAGTACCGCCTGAACGCGTTCGACACCGTCTACGGCGGCACCGCCAAGCTGCAGCTCGTCTTCGGCGACCGCACCAACGGCACGGAGACGTACGGTGCCGGGCGCTTCCTGTTTCTGGACCGCCCTGCCGAATCGCGCGAGCTGCGCCCCGGCGACAGCGTCGCCCTGACGGTCGACTTCAACCGCGCGACCGTGCCGCCGTGCGGGTTCTCGAACCAGATGAACTGTCCGCTGCCTCCGGTGCAGAACCGGCTGCCGTTCGCGGTGCGTGCCGGGGAGAAGCGCGTGCGCTTCGCCGACGGCTTCACCCTCTGAGCGACTTCCCCCTCTGACCTTCCCCTCTCGAGTCGGTTCCCCCTCTGACCGACCTCCCCCCAATCCGGCAGTTCTTGCCGTCGCCCCCCACAGCAAAGGACCCGACGTGACCTCACGCCGCCTCACCCGATATCTCGCCGCGCCCGCGATGGCATCCGCAGCCCTCCTCGTGCTCGCCGGCTGCGCCTCCGGCGGCTCCTCGTCGTCGGGATCGGGCCAGCCCGACGCCGCGGCCGAGATCGTCATCGGCTCGCAGAACGAGCCCACGAACCTCGACCAGATCTTCGGCGGCTCCTCCGGTGTCACCGAGGTCTTCACCGGCAACGTGTACGAAGGCCTCTTCCGCATCACCGACGACGCCGAGGTCGAGCCGCTCCTGGCTGCCGAGACCGAGGTGTCCGACGACGGCCTGGTGTACACGTTCACCCTCGCCGACGCCGCTTTCCACTCCGGCGACCCGCTCACCGCCGACGACGTCAAGTACAGCCTCGAGCGCTTCGTGGGCGAGGATTCCATCGCGGCCCGCAAGAACCAGCTGAAGGTCATCGACACCGTCGAGGTCGTCGACGACACCACCGTCGCGGTCACGCTGAGCCAGCCGTCGATCAGCTTCACGTACAACCTCGGCTACGTCTGGATCGTCAACGACGAGGCGGGGGAGCTGACCACCAGCGCCGACGGCACCGGGCCCTACGCCCTGGCCGACTACCGCAAGGGCGACTCGATCACCCTCGAGGTCAACGACGACTACTGGGGTGACGCACCCGCCAACGGCGGCGTCGTCTATCAGTACTACGCCGACCCGACGGCGCTGAACAACGCGCTGCTGACCGGCGCCGTCGACCTCGTCACGAGCCAGTCGAACCCCGACAGCCTCGCCGAGTTCGAATCGGCCGGCTTCCAGATTATCGAGGGCACCTCGACGACGAAGGAGCTGCTGGGTCTGAACACCCGGATCGCACCCTTCAACGACGCTGCCGTGCGCAAGGCGCTGTACTCCGCGATCGACCGCGAGAAGCTGCTCGACGCCATCTGGGACGGCCGCGGCGAGCTGATCGGCTCGATGGTGCCGCCGTCGGAGCCGTGGTACCTCGACCTCGCCGACAACAACCCGTACGACCCCGCCCTGGCCGAGCAGCTGCTCGCCGACGCCGGCTACGCCGACGGATTCACCTTCACGATCGACACCCCCGACTCGGGCGTGCACTCCACGGTCGCGGAGTTCCTCAAGTCCGAGCTGGCGAAGGTCGGCGTGACGGTGGAGATCAACATCATCACCGACGACGAGTGGTACCAGAAGGTCTACACGGACAAGAACTTCGAGGCGACCCTGCAGGGCCACGTCAACGACCGTGACATCAACTTCTACGGCAACCCCGACTTCTACTGGGGCTACGACAACGCCGACGTGCAGACGTGGCTGGCTCAGTCCGAGGCGGCATCCACCGTCGAGGAGCAGACCGAGCTGATCGCGAAGGCGAACCAGCAGATCTCCGACGACGCCGCGAGCGTCTGGCTCTACCTGAACCCGCAGCTGCGCATCGCGGCGGAGGGGGTCAGCGGCGTGCCGGAGAATGGACTGAACTCCCTCTTCTACGTGTACGACATCACGAAGGCGTAGCGATCACCCGGTACCTGCTTCGACGGACAGGATTGCTGCTGCTGGCGTTCGCGCTGGCGGTGACGATCCTGTTCGTCGTGCTCCGGGTG
>NZ_JANJFJ010000066.1:0-16563 GCF_024626565.1 Microbacterium sp. zg.Y909 | reverse complement strand
AGGACGCACGGTGCGCCGCTCGATGCGCTTGGGGATGTCGCCGCCGACCTCGACGAGGCGATGCACGTAGACGCCGGGGAGGTGCACGTCGTCGGGGTCGATCTCGCCCGGCTGCACGAGCTGCTCGACCTGGGCGATGCACACCTTGCCCGCCATCGCGGCGAGCGGGTTGAAGTTGCGCGCCGCCTTGTTGAAGACGAGGTTGCCGTGCGTGTCGCCACGCAGGGCGTGGACGAGGGCGAAGTCGGTGACGATCGCCTCTTCCAGCACGTAGGGCAGCGGACGGCCCGTCGTGTCGAACGTGCGCACGTCCTTCGGCGGCGACGCCACCGCGATGCCGCCGGACCCGTCGTAGCGGCGGGGCAATCCGCCCTCGGCCACCTGGGTGCCGACGCCGGTCTGCGTGTAGAACGCCGCGATGCCCGCGCCGCCGGCCCGCAGCTTCTCGGCGAGGGTGCCCTGCGGTGTCAGCTCGAGCTCCAGCTCACCGCTGAGGAACTGCCGCTCGAACTCCTTGTTCTCGCCCACGTACGACGAGGTCATCTTGCGGATGCGTCCGGCCCCCAAGAGGACCCCGAGCCCCCAGTCATCGACCCCGCAGTTGTTGGAGACGACCGAGAGGTCGGTGGTGCCCTGCGCGAGCAGCGCCTCGATCAGGGCGATCGGGTTGCCCGAGAGGCCGAAGCCGCCGACGGCGAGCGATGCCCCATCCGGGATGTCGGCGACCGCTTCGGCCGCAGAGGGGAACGTCTTGTCGATCACGGGCACTCCTTCGTGAGCCGGGTATGGTGCCAGACTGCGTGCCGCCACCGCGCCGCGGCAACGGCGTTCTTGCGATGTGGACGGCAGTCCGTCTAGGTTCCACTATGTGGACACCCCTTCCCGCGCCGCCGTCCCTGGCGCTCAGACCGTGGCACGCGCAGCCAGCCTGCTGCGGCTCGTGACGGCGGCGGGCGCCGAGGGGGCCGCTTTGCAGCGACTCGCCCACGATGCGGGACTCTCGCGGTCGACCGCCCATCGCCTGCTGTCGGCGCTGCGCGCCGAGGGGCTCGTGGATCAGGATGAGACGTCGTCGCGCTGGATGCCTGGCCCCGAGCTCTTCCTCATGGGGTCGGTGGCCGCCGCGCGCTACGACATCACCGATGTCGCACGCGACATCGTGCGGTCACTGGCGGTCAAGACCGAGGAGAGCGCGTTCCTGTCGGTGCGGCGCGGCGATGAGACCGTATGCCTCGTCCGCGAGGACGGCGCCTTCCCCATCCGCTCGTTCGTGTTGAGCGAAGGGGTGCGGTTTCCGCTCGGCGTGGCATCCGCGGGACTGGCGATCCTCGCCTTCCTGCCGGACGACGACGTCGACGCCTACCTGGCGCGGCATCCGGAACTCGTCGACCGCTTCGGCACGCGCCATGCGCCGGCTGCGCTGCGCACACGACTGGCCGACACCCGCGACCGGGGATACGCGGTCAACCCCGGACTCATCGTCGAAGGCTCGTGGGGGCTGGGCGCGGCGGTTTTCGACCGCGCCGGGCGGCCGGAGTGGGCGCTCAGCCTGACCGGGGTCGAGTTCCGGTTCTCCCCCGAACGGCTGCCGGCGCTCGGCCGTACCCTGCTCGCCCACGCGCACCAGCTGTCGTCGCGCATCGCGGCGTCGCGGTCCTGACGCCGCGGGCTCTCCGCCGGTCGTCGCGAGCGCAGGAGATACCGCGAATACAGGATGGATGCCGCCGGAAACGACCTGCGCCCGTGGGATCTCCTGCGTTCGCTAGAGCACACGCCGCGTGTCGGTCGTCGGCAGCACCGCGAGCAATCCCCGCCGCCCTCGTGCCGCGCCGAGTACGGCAACGCCAGCGCAGGAGATCTCCCGAAGGCAGGACGGATGCCGCGCCGAACGTCCTGCACTCGTGAGATTCCCCTGTCGCGACGGCGGCCGCTCCGCGCAGGCGCTCACCGGGTCGGCGCGAGGGCCTTCCGCACGTGGCCAGCGACGGCCGCGGCGCCGTGCCCCGACAGCACGATCGTGTAGTGGTTCATGCCCTTGATGAGGTGGTGACGCACGTGCGGCATCCGCTCGAGCAGGGGCTGCAGGTGCGCCGGCGGATACAGCCCGGGCAGCTCGTCGCGCAGCCCGCGCGGCACCGTCAGCAGCACGGTGTCGTGGGAGAGGGCATCCAGGGCCGCGGGAAGGGTCGCGCCGGTGTTCATGTCCACGGTGTCGTCGACCGTGGTGCGGTAGCTCGTGGCCGGGCGCAGCAGATCGCCGTCGGGCGACAGGTCGTAGACGAAGTACTCCTCCAGCTGGTCCGACCAGGCGGCCTGGAACGCGGGGTGGTCGCGCCAGAAGGCGAGATACGCGGCATGGTCGGCGAACCGCTGGTTCAGCCGCTCGGCCGTGGGTCCCAGGATGTGGGAGACGACGGTATCGGCATCGAGCCCCTCCGGCACATCCAGCGGCAGTCCGCCGTCGACGAGCAGGAGCGAAGCGACGCGCTGCGGATGCCGGTGCGCGAAGGCCAGAGCGACGAAGGCGCCCATCGAGTGACCGACGACGAGCGTGCGCTGCACCCCCGCGGCATCCAGCACGGCCGCCATGTCGTCGGCGTGGGCCGCGAGGCCGCCCGCACCGGTGACGCCGTTGCTGCGCCCTCTCCCCCGCAGGTCGGGGGCGATCAGGCGCACGTCGGGCAGACACTCGGCCAGCCATGGCCAGGCACGGTGAGAAGAGGTCACGCCGTGGATGAGCAGCGCGGTCGGGGCGTCGGGCGCGTCCGTCTCCCACACCCCCACCCGCAGGGCACCACCTTTCACCGGCACGTCGAGGGTGCGGTACTCGCGGCTCATCGCGCCGTCCATCCGCCGTCGATCGTGTACGAGGCGCCGGTGACCATGCCGGCCTTGTCCGACACCAGCCACCCGGCGAGCGAGGCGACCTCGTCTGCTTCGACCAGACGCTTCACGGCGACCTCGGTGAGCATGACCTTCTCGACGACCTCGGAGTCAGGAATGCCGTGCACGCGCGCCTGCTCGGCGATCTGACGCTCCACCAAGGGCGTGCGCACATACGCCGGGTTGATGCAGTTGCTTGTGACCCCGTGCGGTCCGCCTTCGAGGGCGGTGACCTTCGACAGTCCCTCCAGCGCGTGCTTCGCCGTGACGTAGGCCGACTTGAAGGCGCTCGCCCGCAACCCGTGGGCGCTGGAGACGTTGATGATGCGCCCCCACCCACGGGCGTACATCGCGGGCAGCGCGGCGCGGATGAGCAGGAAGGGCGATTCCACCATGAGCCGCTGGATCAGCCGGAACACCTCGGGATCGAACTGCTCGATGGGCGCCACGCGCTGGATTCCGGCGTTGTTGACGAGGATGTCGACGTCGAGCTGGAGGTCCTCCTGCGCCGCGGTGTCGGAGAGGTCGACGACCCACGATTCTCCCCCTGCCGCCTCGGCAGCCGCGGTGGCCGCTTCTGCGTCGCGGTCCGCGACGATCACGTGGGCGCCGCGCGCGGCGAACTCGCGCACGCAGGCCAGCCCGATGCCGCTGCCGCCGCCGGTCACGAGCGCGCGACGGCCGGTCAGATCGCGGTCAGTCATCGTCTTCCCCCTGCCTGGCGGCGAGTGCGTTGCGCACGAACCGCATCATGTGATCGACCACCTCGGTCGGGATCTCGGCGGGCGGCGCGCCGTCGGCATCCCGCTCCCACAGCAGGTAGCGCATGCCGATGAGCTCGCCGGCGCCCATCAGCGCCCACGCGGTCACCTCGGGGTCCAGCGCGGCATCCACCTCGCCCTGCCCCTGGGCTGCGCGCAGGCCGGCCTCATACCCGGCAACGATGCGGGTGTAGTGCAGCCGCAGCATCTCGGGCGAGACGAACTCGGCTTCGCGCACGATGCGGTACAGGGCCGGATGCGCCGCCGTGAAGCGGAAAAACCCCTCGAAGCCGGCCCGCTCGGCGTCGATGCGCGACGAGGTCGTGGCCATCGCCTCGGCCATCGCGTGACGCACGCGGCGGTTGAGGTCGACGACCAGCTCCTCGAAGATCTGCTGCTTACTGTCGAAGTAGAGGTAGAAGGTGCCGAGGCCGATGCCCGCGTGCTCGGTGATCTTCACGATCGACGCCTCGTGGTAACCCGAGGCGGCGAAGACCGCTTCGGCGGCTTCCAGCAGCCGGCGCCGCGTGGCCTCCCCCCGCTTGGTCAACGGCCGACCGCTCGTGGACAGCGCCGCCTCCGGCGGCTCGAACGCCTCGATGGTGCTCATGCGCGGTCTCCTTCGAGGGTGGGGGTCGGCGGGAGTTCGGATATGGAGGCGGATGCCGCCATCAGAGCCGCAGCCTGCGCACGCAGGCGGGTGCGGGCGAGCTTGTCGATCGTGCTCCGCGGCAGCGCGTCGACGAACGCGACGCGAGCCGGCACCTTGTAGGCGGCCAGCTCGCTGCGCGCGTGCGCGAGCAGCTCGTCGACGCCGAGCAGGGCGCCGGGCGCCCGCACGACGAAGGCGACTCCGCGCTCCCCCCACACCGGGTCGGGCGCGCCGACCACCGCGACCTCGGCCACGGCGGGATGCCGGCTGAGCGCCCGCTCCACCTCTGCGGGGGCGACGTTCTCGCCGCCGGAGATGAAGATGTCCTTGAGCCGGTCGACGATGCGGTAGATCCCGTCGGCGTCGCGGGCGGCGATGTCGCCGGTGCGGAGCCACTCGCCGGCGCGGGCCCGGTCCGTCGCCTGCGGGTCGTCGAGGTACCCGGCGAAGACGCTCGGCCCCCGCACCCACAACTCGCCCGCGGCAGGGCCCTGCAGCACGAGGCCGGTCTCGGGGTCGGCGAGCACGACTTCCACGTGCGGGTAGGGCCGCCCGACCGCCCCCGGATGGGCGTCGGCCTCGGCCGCCGGCAGACACAGCACGTTAGGGGACGCCTCGGTGAGTCCGTACCCCTGGGTGAGCGCCACCCCGGCATCCGCCCACCGGGCCGCGGTGTCCGGCGCCATCGTCGCGCCGCCCACGAGGGACAGACGCAGGCTGCGCAGGCCCTCCGAGGTGAAGCGCGGGTCGTCGGCCAGCTGCCGGTACTGCGTCGGGACCCCCATCATGGCGGTCACACCCCGCTCTGCGATGAGCTGCAGCACGCGGCCCGGTTGGAACGAGCGCTCCAGCACGACCGTTGCCCCCACCCACCAGGCCAGGAGCGGCTGCACGTTCCAGGCGGCCACGTGGAACTGCGGCAGCATCGCCAGCACGACGTCGTCAGCGGTCAGCTGCAGCGCTCCCGACAGCGCGAGGTTGTTCCAGAAGCAGTTGGCGTGGGTGAGCACCACGCCCTTGGGTGCGGCCTCGCTGCCGGAGGTGAAGATCACCAGCAGCGGATCGTCGTCGCGCACCGGGCGCAGCGGCGCTGTGAAGGCTGTCGACGGCGGGGGCGCTGCGGATTCCACCCCGGTGGTGCCGAGCGATGCCACCGGCGGGCGTCTGGTCGAGCGGCCGAGGGCATCCTCGGCGGCGGCGGCGTACTCGTCGTCGACCAGCAGGAGCGCCGGCGCGGCGCGGTCGATCAGCTCCGCGAGCTCGCGCGGGGCGAGCCGCCAGGACAACGGCACGAACGCCAGTCCGCTGTGCGCACAGGCGAAGAACGCCACGACGTGGTCGATGGAGTTGCCCGAGATCGTCGCGATGCGCTGGCCGGGGCGGTAGCCCGCCGACGCGAGTCGGTGCGCGAGTGCCGCGGCGCGCTGCGCGAGTTCGCCGTACGTGATCGTCACGCCCCGGTCGTCGATGGCGATGCGGCCGGGCGTCGCGTCGGCGCGGGCGGTCAGCCAGCGGCCGATCGTGTGGGGCCCGTCGGCGCCCCGCTCGTCGGGTGTCACGCGCGCACCTCGGCGGGCTCGTCGATCGCCTCGCTGTCGTCCAGCCGGTGCAGGCTCGCCCGGGTCCGTTCGCCGCGGCGCCGGCGCACCGCCGCGTCGACGGTTCCGGCGATGCCGCCGGGAAGGAACATCACCACGAGGATGAAGAGCACCCCCAGCAGGAACATCGGCTCCGAAAGCGGTACGTGCAGGATGGCGGGCAGCGCGTCGATGGCATCGGAGCGGGCGAGCACCGTCAGGCGCTGGTCGAGCAGGGTGTAGAGCACACCCCCCACGATCGCACCCCAGCGGAACCCGACACCACCGAGCACCACCATCACCAGCACGGTGATCGTGAGGTCCGCCGACACCGCCGCCGGCTGAGTGCCGGACTGCAGCAGCAGGTAGGCCATTCCCGCCAGGCCCGCACAGAGCGCGGCGACGACGAAGACGAGCAGCTTCGCCCGGTAAGGAGACAGCCCCAGCACCTGTACCCGCAGCTCGTTCTCGCGCGTCGCCTCGGCGAGGTGTCCCAGGCGCGAGCGGTCGACCCAGAGCACGACGAGGTACACCAGCACCACGACGACGAGGGTCAGCCAGTAGAGGTTGCGGGTGTTGACCACCCCGACCAGCCAGTCCGGAACCTGGGCGGTGGCCAGCCCCAGGCCTTCCTCGCCGCCGGTGACCTGCTGGTTGCGGCGCACGAGCACAGACCCGGCCTGCGCGAAGGCGAGGGTGACCATCGCGAAGGGGATTCCCGAGACGCGCATCGCCACGGAGCCGGTCAGCAACGCCACCGCGAGACCGCCGACGAGCGCGACCGGTACGGCGACGGCCAGCGGCAGCTCGGCTGCTTTGAGCAGGATGCCGAGTCCGTACGCTCCGGCGCCGAACGACAGGGCATGGCCGAACGACAGCATGCCGGCGGTGCCGAGCAGCAGGTTGTACGACAACGCGAGGGCGGCGAACACCATGCACAGCGACATCAGGGCGAGGCTGCCCGGGGTGTAGGTGGGGCCGGGCAGGATGCCGGGGATGGAGATGTTCAGCAGCGGCAGCACCGCCATCAGCACGACGAGGGCGGCACCGAGTCCGGCAGGCAGCAGCCGGCCGGCGCGGCCTCGGACCAGGGTGGGGATTCCCGTGGTGGTGGTCATGTCAGGCCCGCTTTCCGAGAAGGCCCGACGGTCGCACGAGCAGCACGACCGCCAGGAGGATCACGACGATGAAGTCGCCGGTGCCCTGCAGGTAGGTGTTCGCCGCCTGCTGCAGCACCGCCACGACGACCGACGCGATGGCGGCGCCGGTCAGCGATCCGAGGCCGCCGACGACGGTGACGATGAAGGCGAAGATGAGAAGCGTCGCGCCGAGGTGGGCCGAGACGAACGTCTGGGCGTGCATCGCCAGCACGCCGCCGATTCCCGCCGCCGCACCGCCGATCGCGAACACCACGGTGAACGATCGGCGCACGTCGATGCCCAGCGCGGTCACCATCGAGCGGTTCTCGACGCCGGCGCGGATGATCAGGCCGTACCGGGTCTTGCGCAGGAACAGCACGAGGGCCAGCAGCACGAGGACGGCTGCGATGATCAGCACCCAGTACTTGTTGGGAATGCTCGCCCCCAGCACCGGGGTGGTGGCGGCCAGCCATGGCGGGCCCGAGATGTTGATGGCATCCGTGCCCCAGATCCCCTCGAACAGGGCCACGGCCGCGAACGAGAGTCCCACCGTGACGAGCACCTGCTCGATGTGTCGCTCGTAGAGCGGGCGGATGAGCACGAGCTCCGTGAGGGTGGCGAAGACCGCGCCGACTCCGGCGCCGACCAGCAGCGAGGCGAGGAACCCACCCCACGTCTCGGTGCCCAGCGCCTGCGCCACCTGCCAGCCAACGAAGGCGCTCAGGGTGAGGAAGGCGCCGTGGGCGAAGTTCAGCACGTGCATCAGGCCGTAGATGAGGCTCAAGCCGCTGGCGACGAGGAAGTACAGCGCCCCGAGGCCGACGCCCGTGACGAGGGTGAGGACGAGGGTGCTCATGCGTGGGCCTCCGCACTGACGCCGAGAAGCCGCGTGGTGAGGGCGGGATCGTCGAGGATGCCGCGGGCGCTGCCGGTGTGGACCACCCGGCCTCCGGCGATGACGACGGCGTCGCCGGCGAGGGCGCGCACCACCTCGAGGTTCTGCTCCACCAGCAGGATCGGGACCACTTTGGAGGCCTCCCGCAGGGCCTCGGTCACCTGGGCGACGATCATCGGGGCCAGGCCCTTGGTCGGCTCGTCCACGAGCAGCAGCCGGTTGTCGTTGAGCAGCGCCCGGGCGACGGAGACCATCTGCTGCTGACCACCCGAGAGGGTGCCTGCACGCTGGTCGCGGCGCTGCACGAGGTCGGGGAAGAGCGCGTCGACGAACTCGCGTCTGGGGTTGCGCTGCCGCTCGGCCAGGAGGAGGTTCTCGGCGACGGTGAGCCCCGCGAAGACCTCGCGGTCTTCCGGGACATACCCGACGCCGCGCTGCACGATGCGGTGGGTGGGGAGGGAATCGATGCGCTCCCCCGCCAGGACGACCTTGCCGCGTCGGTGGATGAGGCCGAGCACCGCCCGCAGCGTCGAGGTCTTGCCCACGCCGTTGCGCCCGAGCACGGCCGTGATGCCGGTGGACGGCACCTGGAAGGTCACCGATTCCACGACCTGCTGGCCTGCGATGGTGGCCGACAGTTCGGTCACCTCGAGGATCGGCTCGGCGCTCATGCGGCGGTCCCCGTTCCGAGGTAGGCGCTCTGCACGGTGGGGTTCGCCATGATCCGCTCCGGGGTGTCCAGGGCGATGATCGTGCCGAAGTACATCACCGCGACGAGATCGACGAGCCCCATCAGCACGTCGATGTGGTGCTCGACCATCAGGACGCTGCAGTCCTTCTCGCGGTGCATCCGGCGGATGTTCTCCACGAGCCCGGCCACGTCGCCCGAGCCGACCCCCGCCATCGGCTCGTCCAGCAGCACGAGCCGCGCATCGGTGGCCAGCAGCACCGCGATCTCAAGTTTGCGCTTGTCGCCGTGCCCCATGTCGCCGGCGGGCGTGTCGAGCCGGTGACCGAGCCCCACCTCCTCGAGCATCGCCACGGCCCGCTCGGTTGCGGCATCCGTTCGCCGGGGGAACCGCAGCAGCGAGTAGTCGCCACCCTCGGTGACCTGCGCGGCGATGCGCACGTTCTCGAGCACACTGAGGCGCGGGAACAGGTTGGAGGTCTGGAAGGTGCGCCCAAGCCCCGCCCGCGCCCGGGCCGGCACCGACAGCGAGGTGATGTCCGTGCCGTCCATCAGGATGCGACCGGCGGTCGGCTTGACGATGCCCGAGACCGCGTTGAACAGCGTGGTCTTGCCGGCGCCGTTGGGGCCGATCACCCCGACCAGGAGGCCGGGCGGGATCTCGAGGTCGACGTCGTGGAGGATGGTCGCTCCGCCGATCTGCAGGCCGAGGCCTTCGACTCGCAGCGCCGCGGGAGCACTGTCGGGGCGGGGCGCGGACGGGACAGGGGTGCTCATGCGTGACGTCCGCTCAGCCGGCTTCGGCGGGGGCGACCGCGTCGGCGGGGGCGGTGTCGACGAGTTCGGGCACGAGGGCGCCGTCGGAGGCGACGAGCTTCACCTGATACATCTCCTGCAGGAGCGCGTGGTCGGAGGCGCGCACCGTGGTGGGGCCCTTCGGCCCGTCGAACGAGTAGCCCTCGAGTGCGGCGATCATGGCGTCGACGTCCCCGGCGCCCTCGCGCACCGCCTGCACCAGCATGAGTGCGGCGGTGAAGCCGTCGGGGGTGAACAGATCCGGCGTGCCGCCGTCTGCTTCGACCAATTCGATCATCGCCTCATTGACGTCGTTGCTGGGCCCACCGGCGAAGTAGTGGTTGAGGAAGCTGATCTTCTCGGACGCCTCGCCGTAGGCGCCGAAGGTCGCCGCGTCGCCGAGCCCGGTGACGACCGGGATCGCGTCGAGCACGCCCTGCTGGCTCATCGCCTGCCACATCGCGCCGGAGGTGGCGCCGGCCCACGCGACGAACACCAGGTCGGGGCTGCCGGCGATCACCTGCTGGGCGAACGGCGTGAACTCGGTGACGTCCTCGGCGACGAGCACGCTGTCGACCTCGGCTCCCTGGGCGCCGAGGATCGCCGAGACGGCGGCTTCGTTGCCCTGACCGAACGCGTTGTTCTGCGCGAAGACGGTGACCTTCTTGCCCTCGATGTCGTCGAGGAAGGTGCCGGCGGTGGCGACGTCCTGTGCGCTCTGGCGACCGGTGCGGAAGGTGTACTCGTTGATGCCGGTCACCGCGTCGGCGGCGGCGGGACCCGAGAGGAAGAGCACCTGGTTCTGGGCGGCCTGCTCGGCCAGGGCCAGGGCCACCCCCGACGATGCGCTGCCGGCGAGGATGTTCACGCCTTCGCCGATGAGCTCCTTGGCGATGGTCACGGCGGTGTCGGGGTCGCCGGCGTCGTCGCGGTACTCGATCACCAGCGCGGTGCCGTCGACCTCGTTCGTGCCGTCGGTGGCGTAGTCCAGCCCGGCGCGGAATCCCTCGAGGTACTGCTTGCCGTAGCCGGCGAGGGGCCCGGTCTCGCTGGTGATGACGCCGACGGTGACCTCGGCGGGGCCATCGGACCCTGCCTCGGCGGTGCCGCCACCGGCATCCGCCGTCGGCGCACACGCGGTGAGGACGAGGGCGGCCGCGGCGACCACGGACCCCAGGAGCAACTTCTTCGTAACGCGCATGTGCGTGCCTTTCACCATTGAGAGGGAGCAAACCTGAGATGTGATTCAGGTATTGCAAATGTAGGGAGAGGGCGCACGGAAGTCAAGGGCGCAACACAGGGTGAAACCGACGCGTAGTGCGGCGGACTCCGGCAGCAGCGCACGGCCCGACGATTCCACCCGGCGAGCGGTCACCGTCGCGACGGGTATGCGGCAGGGAAAAGAAGAAGCCCCGCACACTGGCGAGAGTGTGCGGGGCTACCGTGCACCCCCTGGGACTCGAACCCAGAACCCACTGATTAAGAGTCAGTTGCTCTGCCGATTGAGCTAGAGGTGCAGGCGATTCGAACTTTCCGAACCGAGGAGCAACGTTACCATCCCGAGGCCGAGGTCGCCAATCGAGGGGCGCCGCGCCCGGTATCGTTGTCATCGTGCCCGCCCCTCCCCCGACCTCGCCCTGGTCGGCGCCGTTCGACGGGGACTTGTCCGAAGACCTCGCCTTCGCGCTCCGGTTGGCCGACGCCGCCGACGCCGTCTCGATGACTCGTTTCGATGCGCCCGACCTCGACGTGCGCACGAAGGCGGACGCCTCGCACGTCACCGAGGCCGACCTCGCGACCGAGCGGGCGATCCGGCAGCTCCTCGAGGCGGAGCGACCCGACGACGGCGTCTTCGGCGAGGAGTACGGATCGAGCGGGGATGCCGCGCGCCAGTGGATCATCGATCCGATCGACGGCACCGCGAACTACCTCAAGGGCATTCCCATGTGGACCACGCTCATCGCCCTTGTGATCGACGGCGTGCCACGCGTGGGCGTCGCCAGCCAGCCCGCGCTGGGCCGCCGGTGGTGGGCGGCGACGAATCTCGGCGCCTGGACCGATGTGCCCGGCGGCACCCCGCGCCGCCTGCGCGTTTCGGGTGTCGACTCGCTCGCTGAGGCGAGCGTCAGCTTTCAGAGCCTGTCGCAGTGGGACCAGGCAGGCCACCTCGACGCCGCCGTGCGCCTGACGCGTTCGGTCTGGCGCGACCGCGGATACGGCGACGCGTGGCCGTACATGCTGCTGGCCGAGGGCCGGCTCGAGTTCGTGGCCGAATTCGACGTCAAGGAGTACGACATCGCCGCCCTCGTGCCGATCGTCTCTGAAGCGGGCGGCCGGTTCACCTCGTTCGACGGCAACGACTCCCTCGCCGAGCGCTCGTCACTGGCGACCA
This sequence comes from Microbacterium sp. zg.Y909, assembly GCF_024626565.1. NCBI lineage: Bacteria > Bacillati > Actinomycetota > Actinomycetes > Micrococcales > Microbacteriaceae > Microbacterium > Microbacterium sp. zg.Y909. Next base: position 4,781 of record NZ_JANJFJ010000066.1, on the reverse strand, counting down.
ACGGCGTGCTCCACGACGACTTCCTGCGCCTGCTGCACCCCGCACACTGACCCCCCGCCCTCCGACCACCCCCGACGGAACGATCGATGCCCTCGCTGCACCCCCACCGCCGCACCGCCGCGGCCCTTGTCCTGCTGACCGCTGTGATGGCCCTGACCGCGTGCGCCCGGCCCGAGGTCCCCACCCAGGCCGCCACTCCCGCGCCGACGGTCGGCGCGGGAGACACGACGGCCCCGTCGCCGCAACCCGAGCCGACGGAGACTCCGATGGCGACGGCGGACCCCACCTGCACGTCGATCATCTCCGAGAGCACGATCGCGAGCTTCGAGAGTGCGGGTCTGACCTCACGCGAAGAGCCGTTCCGCATCGGCGAGGACACGCTGCCCGCCGGCATCCAGTGCGTCTGGGCCGATTTCAGCGCGCCGGGCGCTCCCCCGCAGATCTTCGGGTGGGCACCGCTGGAGGGCGCTGCCGCAGAGCGCGCCCAGGACGACCTGCTCTCCGCGGGATGGCTCCGCGAGAACGGCGAGGAGGGCCTCTACATCACCGAGGACCCCGACCTCGCCCTCACCGTCGGGGCAGACGGCTACGGCATGACCTACCTGTTCGGTGAGGGCTGGGTGACCCTCTCGGACACCAAGCAGAGTCTGCTGCTCATCGAACGCCCCTAGGGCCGCTGCGATGGCGCGTCGGCGGGCAGAACGGCCGCACACATCGAGTCCTCGCGGGCGCACACGACGGGCTCGAACCCGACGACGGCGATCGGATGCTGCCAGCGATCGTCGATGACGTTGATTGCGGCCGTCGACACACCCTCTTCGGCTTCCAGCACGCCAGTCCTCTCAAGACCCCCGCGTACAGGCTATCCAGCGGCGCGTCCGCCTTTTCACGACGTGACGTGCCCCTGTGCCATCGGGGTCACCGTGTCAATCACCTGCGCGCCGAGGCGGTGCGGCGTACGGTGATCGCATCCGATGAAGGGAGACGGACATGGATGAGAACGCGACGGACCAGCAGCGTCCTGAGGACGAGGAGGTCACGCCCAAGCCTGGCGGTCTCGGCAAGGACGGCACGATTCCCGCGGACCCCGACGGCGTGGCCGCCGGGCACACGGGCGAGGCGTCGAACTTCGAACCGGAGGAAGACGAGCAGGCCTGACAGCGCCTGCGAACGACGAAGCCCCCGGCGACCGCCGGGGGCTTCGTGCGTGTCAGTCGTTTACCGAACGCTGACGTAGACGCTGTCGGCGGTGACGCCCGATCGCACCGCGATGACGCCGTTCTCCGCACCGACCTCGGGTGCGAGCAGCACGATCGCCCCGGTCACGGTGTCGCCGGGGAGCAGGTTCTGCAGCACGTCCATCTCCCCGGGGGCGGCCGCGGTGGCGATCTCGGTGGTGTCTCCGGATGCCGTGACGTACGAGATGCCGACCCAGATCGGCATCATCCCCTCGCTGGCATCCCCCGTGTACGTCATCGTGACGTCCGCGAGGATGTACTGCAGGCCCTCCGCCGGCGGAGAGTTGTACGACGCCTCTGCCATGACGGCGGCGGTCTGGTCGAACTCGACGCTGTGGACGGTCACCTCCCAGTCCTCGGTCACGATGGGCGTGTCCAGCGGCAGAGGGTCGTCGATCGTCCCCTCGCCGGCCGGCTGTGCTGCCGACGATTGCGTCGCCTCGGGCAGATCGATGACGACCTCGCTGCCCTCGGCCGCGGCGGTCGAGACCGGACCCGCGAAAGCGAAGCCGACCACCACGACGAAGACGATGAACCCGACGATGGTTCCCACCACCGACACGACCAGGGCCGAGATACCCAGGGCCTTTCCTTGCCCCGGGCGGAAGAGGGAGACGATCCCGAGCACGAAACCCACCACGAGCAGGACCCAGCCGACGATCATCACAGCCGGAATGCACGCGAGGACGAAGCCCAGCCCGGCCGAGATCAGGGAGACGAGTCCGAGCACATTGAGCGGCTTCTTGCCGGACGGCGCAGACGGCAGACCGGGCGGGAGATGCGGGTTCGGGTGCGCGGGGTATGTCTGGGGGTTGCTCATCCGCCCATCCTGCCAGTCATAGCAGATGCACAGGAATGGTTCGGCGCCGGCATCCTCCCCTCTGCCCTCGGGGTGCACTGTCAAGCCCCTCCGACGCGGCGGTCTACGACGGCAGGGTGAGGACATGACTTCTGATGACCAGGCACGCCCCGTGACAGACGGGGACGAAGAGCAGTCCGAGCTGTCCAATGCCGACGCGGTGCGCAAGGACATGACCTACAGCCCCGCCAGCGAGACCGAGACGCAGCAGAAGCAGGACGATCCGCTGCCCTCCGCGCTCGACGACGACATCGACGCCGACGCGATCAACGTGGCACCCGGAACCGGTGGTCCCGACGACGTGGGCGATGTCGAGGTCGACCCCGCCGACCTCAACCTTCCGGGCCGTTCTGAGAGCTGACGGGCCCGACGGCAGGTGCGCCCTCCCCCTGGGTGGCCGGCCGCACGCGAGCTAGTCTCCCTTGCACAGGCGAGAGGAGCGACCGTGAGTGAGCCGACAGCCGACGACGGCGGGGGCTGGAACCGCGCGAGCAGCTGGGTCGCCGCGACGTTCGTCGTGCTGGTGTTGGTGACCGCGCTCGTCTGGCTGCTGGGCGCACCGGTGATAGCGCCGGCCGTGGGGTGGACCGTCGCCGCCGGGATCTACTCGACGTGGGCCTGGCTCGCCGTCAACGGCATGGATGCCGACGCGACCGCCTCCCACGCGACGCGCGACGACCCCACGCGCCGCGCCGCCCACACCCTGTTGATCTTCGCCAGCGTGGCGAGCTTCGGGGTGATCGGCGTGCTGCTGGCCCAAAGCGGGCGGGTGCGCGGTGCGGAGGCGCTGTTCCTGGGCGCCGCCGCCCTGATGACGGTGACCGCTTCGTGGTTCCTGATCCATATCCTGTTCATGCTGCGCTATGCCGCGACGTATTACCTCAGCGGCGGGACGGGCATCGACTTCAACCAGACCGAACCGCCGCGCTACCGCGACTTCGCCTATCTCGCCTTCACCCTGGGCATGACCTACCAGGTCTCCGACACCGCGCTCACGAGCCACGTCATGCGGCGCGAGGTGCTGCACCACGCCCTGCTGTCGTTCCTGTGGGGCGTTGTCGTGCTCGCCACCACCATCAGCCTGATCACCAACCTCGCAACCTGAGGGCTGCCGCGCGCCGTCACGGTGCTGCCGGCTGCACGCGGTCTCAACTCCTCAAGAACCGATCGCGGGCCGTCGATTCGGCGGCTTGCGGCGCCCGGCTGCGGGTTCTTGAGGAGTTGCGACCGCGCAACGTCCGCTCATGAGGCGCCGAACGGCGTTTCGACTCGCTTCGCTCGCTCAACGACCGGGGGGATCGCAGCTTGCGGTCGAACGACGAAGGGCCCGGCCCCGCACACGTGGTGCGGGGCCGGGCCCTTTCGTCGTGGTGACAGCGGCGTGGTGGAGATGGGGGGAATCGAACCCCCGTCCATCGCTGGGATACTGCGTCTTCTCCGGGCGCAGTCTGTAGAGACGTTCTGCTCGGCTCCGACCTTTGTCACAGACACCTAAGTCGACGAGCCCAGTCTGGGAAAAGTCCCGCGTGACGTCCAGACGCCGTCACACAGCAAGATCCCTAAATGACGCCAGGGTCCGTGTCGGGATCACACACGGTCTGACGGACTATCGGGCTCGCTTACGCAGCGAGGGCGAAGTCAGTGCGCTTGGTTTCGGCACTTATTGGTTTTGCAGAGATCGTTAACGAGATAACCCTGCATCCTCGGCCCGCTTCTCGCAGAGACTCAGGCGATGTCGAAACCGATCATCCCCGTGAACCCCTCTTTCGAAGGAACCGCTGTCACGCTGTGGAGTTGCCAACCCGAAAGCCGAAGCTCCGGGCATCACAGACTATAACGGATGCCACCCCCACGCCATTCCCGGACGGTCTCCCAGCCGTCCGCCGCGTAGAGTCGCAGCCATGACCGACGTCACCATCACCGTCCGCGGAGAGCATGAGCGCCGCGTCGCCGCCGAGCAGGCCGTCGTCACGTTGCGCGTCGCCGTCGAGGGACCCGACCGCTCCGAGGTGGTCGCGCGGCTCGAGTCCGTCGCGGCGCCCCTCACCGACGCCCTGGCCGCCCGGCGCGGCGTCGCGGGTCTGGTGGAGTGGACGAGCGACCGTATGGCGGTGTGGTCCGAGCGCCCGTGGGGCGACGGGCACCGCCTCGCACCCGTGCACCACGCGTCTGTCGACCTGACCGCGACCTTCGACGATCCAGCCCCGCTGTCGGCCTGGGTGACGGCGGTCGCTGACCGCGACGAGGTGGAGATCACGAACGTGGAGTGGCGGCTGACGCCCGTCACGCGCGCCGCAGTCGAGCGCGATGTGGCATCCGAAGCCGTCGGCGTCGCCGTCGACCGCGCCACCGCCTACGCGGCTGCCCTCGGGCGGGGCACGCTCACGCCGCTCGAGGTTGCAGACGTCGGGCTGCTGTCCACACCCGGCGAGCCGGGGCCCGGCCCCGGCGCACGCATGATGCGCGCGTCCTTCTCCGGGGATGCCGAGACGTCGCCGCAGCTGCGCCTGCAGCCCGATGACATCGTCGTGAGCGCTGCGGTGGAAGCCCGCTTCAACGCGCGCTGAGAGCTCAGTCGCCCAGGCGGTTGCGCGAGCGCATCGCGCGCTCGGCCTCACGCTTGTCTTCGCGCTCGCGGATCGTCTGACGCTTCTCGAACTCGCGCTTGCCCTTCGCCACGGCGA
>NZ_JANJFJ010000548.1:0-2241 GCF_024626565.1 Microbacterium sp. zg.Y909 | reverse complement strand
AGCAGGAGGCGGGGGCATGAACGAGATCTTCGGCGCGATCGACGCCGCGGTGCAGACCGCGGAGAACAACCCCATCCTCAACATCTCGATCTTCGGCGCGTTCGTCGCGGTGACGCTGTTCATCGTCATCAGGGCGAGCCGCAACAACAAGACCGCGGCGGATTACTACGCGGCGGGGCGCTCGTTCACAGGACCGCAGAACGGGTTCGCCATCTCGGGCGACTACCTCTCGGCGGCATCGTTCCTGGGAATCTGCGGCGCCATCGCCATCAACGGCTACGACGGCTTCCTCTACTCCATCGGCTTCCTGGTGGCGTGGCTGGTCGCTCTGCTGCTGGTGGCGGAGCTCATGCGCAACACCGGCAAGTTCACGATGGCCGACGTGCTGTCGTTCCGTCTCAAGCAGGCTCCGGTGCGCATGGCCGCGGCCATCACGACCCTCGCGGTGTGCTTCTTCTACCTGCTCGCGCAGATGGCCGGTGCCGGCGGTCTCGTCTCGCTGCTGCTGGGCATCGACGACACGATCGGGCAGTCGATCGTGGTCGCCGTCGTCGGCCTGCTGATGATCCTCTACGTGCTCATCGGCGGCATGAAGGGCACCACGTGGGTGCAGATCGTCAAGGCGTTCCTGCTCATCGGTGGCGCGCTGGGCATGACGATCTGGGTGCTCGCGCTCTACGGCTTCAACTTCAACTCGCTGCTCGAGGCCGCCGTGGCCGCGTCGCCGGCGGGCGAGGACGTGCTCGGCCCCGGCCTGCAGTACGGCGCCAACCCGTGGGACTTCATCTCCCTCGCGCTGGCCCTGGTGCTCGGCACGGCGGGTCTGCCGCACGTGCTGATGCGCTTCTACACGGTGCCGACCGCCAAGGAGGCGCGTCGCTCGGTGGTCTGGGCCATCTGGCTGATCGGTCTGTTCTACCTGCTCACCCTCGTGCTGGGCTACGGCGCCGGCGCCCTGGTCACGCCCGAGGTCATCGCCGCCGCTCCTGGTGGTGTGAACTCCGCAGCCCCGCTGCTGGCGCTGGAGCTCGGCGGACCGATCCTGCTCGGGTTCATCTCGGCGGTGGCATTCGCGACGATCCTCGCGGTCGTCGCCGGGCTCACCATCACCGCGGCAGCCTCGTTCGCCCACGACATCTACGCCAACGTGGTGAAGAAGGGCAAGGTCGCACCCGACGCCGAGGTCAAGATCGCTCGGCGCACGGTGATCGTGATCGGCGTGCTGTCGATCCTCGGTGGCATCGGAGTGCAGGGCCAGAACGTGGCGTTCCTCGTGGCACTGGCCTTCGCGGTCGCTGCCTCGGCGAACCTGCCGACGATCCTGTACTCGCTGTTCTGGCGCAAGTTCACCACGCGCGGCGCGGTGTGGAGCATGTACGGAGGCCTCGCCGCCGCCGTCATCCTCATCTTCCTGTCCCCGGTCTTCTGGGGCACGGAGACGAGCGTGTTCAAGGACACCGGCCCCGCGATCTGGCCGCTGAACAACCCGGGCATCGTCTCGATCCCGCTCGGGTTCTTCCTCGGCTGGCTCGGAACGGTGACCTCCAGCAAGAAGGAGGACCCGCGGCTGGCAGCCGAGATGGATGTGCGCTCTCTCACCGGCTTCGGTGCGGAGAAGGCCACCAACCACTGACGCGACCGCGTCGATTGAGCGGCCCCGGGCGATGCCCGGGGCCGCTCTGCATGCGGGCGGCCTACTCGCCCGCCGCAGCTTCGAGGTCGAGCAGGAACCGCTTGATGCCGGGGCGGCCGCCATACTCGCCGATCGAGCCGTCGGAGCGCACCACCCGGTGCACGGGGACGATCAGCGAGAAGGGGGTGCGGGCGCAGGCGGTGCCGACGGCCCGGTGAGCGTTGGGGTGGCCGGCGCCGAGTGCGACCTCGCCGTACGACGCCGTCTGGGCATAGGGGATGCGGCACACCACCTGCAGCGCCTCGCGCATGAATCCCCTGGTGAGGCCCCAGTCGATCGGCACGTCGAACGCGCGGCGCCGACCGGCGAAGTACTCGTCGAGCTCGGCGGCGACCCGGCCGGTCGCGGCGGGATCGCGGTCGGGAACGGCGCCGAGTGCCGCCGACAGGGCGGCGAGCGCATCGCCCGCCGGCCCGTCGATCAGCTGGAGGGCGACGAGGCCCTCATCGCTCATCACGATGAGGGCGTCGCCGACCGGTGTCGGGTGCACCGAGTACGCGCTGGAGGTCATAGGCCCATCCTGGCCGCGCGTCTGCGGCTGCGGAGGG
>NZ_JANJFJ010000547.1:0-2248 GCF_024626565.1 Microbacterium sp. zg.Y909 | reverse complement strand
CGCCGAGCTCGAGGCGACGCGGGACCGCTGGGGAGACCCGGCCTACATCACGACCCAGGCGCGCGAGCGGCTGTACTACCACCGCCCCGGCGAGGTGGTGTTCCTCGTCGACAACGATCTGCCCGCGCTCGAGGTGCCGCAGGAGAGGGCACCGGTGAGTTCTGCCGTCGAAGAGACCCCACGCGACTGGATGACGCTCCTGGTGCGCTCGGTCGTCGCAGCCGGGACGGCCGAGACGGTGACGTACGAGATCGGCGTGCCCGACGAGCCCATGGAGCAACCCGCGCCCTGACAGGCATCTGTCCAGCCTGCTCACGGTAGCCTGGTGCAGTGAGCACCCCGCCGTTCGACCCTGCCGACGACGCCGACCTCGCGGTGCTCCGCGAGCAGCTCGGTCGCCCCCCGCGGGGTGTGCTGGGAATCGCCGCTCGGTGCGTCTGCGGCAACCCGACCGTCGTCGCGACGGCTCCGCGGCTGTCCGACGGAACGCCGTTTCCGACCTTCTACTACCTCACCCACCCGGGTGCGACCGCCGCGATGTCCAGGCTCGAAGCGGAGCAGGTCATGAAGGACCTCTCGGACGAACTCGCCGCGGACGAGGATCTGGCCGCCGCCTACCTGCGTGCGCACGAGGCGTACCTGCGTGACCGTGCGCCCTACGGCGAGGTGCCCGAGATCGACGGGATCTCCGCCGGCGGCATGCCCACGCGGGTCAAATGCCTGCATGCGCTGGCGGGGCACGCGCTGGCGGCGGGACCCGGTGTGAACCCGATCGGCGACCGCGCGCTGGAGCTGTCGGACTGGTCGCCCGAGCGGTGCACGTGTGCACACCCGGGCGGGCGGGTGTCATGAGCCGCAGGCTCGCAGCGGCCACGGTGATGCTCCTCAGCTTCGGGCTGCTGGGAGCCGCGCCCGCGCCTGCGCCGTCGCCGGCCCCGGTGAGCGTTCCCGACCCGGTGCGCGCCGCGCAGTACTGGCTCGACGACTACGGCATCCGCGAAGCCTGGGAGACCACGCGCGGCGCCGGCACCCGCATCGCGATCATCGACACGGGCGTCGCGCGGGGACCGGTGGAGCTGGGCGGCGTCGTCGCCGGCGCGGACTTCTCGGGACTGGGCTCGCCCGACGGCCGCACCCCCGTCGGAGCGGTGGATGCCGCGCACGGCAGCCTCGTGGCATCCCTCGCCGCCGGCCGGGGCACCGGCCCCGACGCCGGCGTGATCGGGGTGGCGCCCGAGGCGGAGCTGCTGTCGCTGTCGCTGTCGTTCGGCGCGGCCGCGTCGACACCGTTCGCCGATCAGGTGGCCGAGGCGATGCGCTGGGCGGTGGACCACGGGGCGGACGTGATCAACCTGTCGTTCACGACGAACACCCTCGACTGGCCGCAGAGCTGGGACGACGCGTTCCTCTATGCCCTCGAGCACGATGTCGTGGTGGTCGTCGCCGCAGGTAACCGCGGCAGCGGCACCGACCGGGTGGGGGCGCCGGCCACGATTCCAGGCGTGCTCACGGTCGGCGGCGTGGACCGCACGGGCAAGGCGAGCGTCGAGGCATCCACCCAGGGCATCACCATCGGGATCAGTGGTCCGAGCGAGGACCTGCTCGGCGTCTCTCCGGACGGGAACATCGTCCAGTGGAACGGCACGAGCGGTGCCGCGCCGATCGTCGCGGGCATCGCGGCGCTGGTCCGCTCGGCGCATCCGGAGCTCGACGCCGCCAACGTCATCAACCGCATCGTGAAGACGGCGACCCCGGCGGCGGGGGCGTCGGGCCCGCGCGACCCGCTCTACGGCTACGGCCTGGTCAATGCGTCCGCGGCGGTGGCGCAGCCGGTGGCTGCCGTCGAGGCCAACCCGATGGGTGACCTCAGGGAGTGGATCCGCCTGTACCGCCGAGCGGATGCCGCGCCCGCCCCGGTACCCACGACGGGCCCCGTCACCGTGCCCCCGCTGCCGGCCGCAGACACGGTCACCCGGCCGACCACGCCGCTGCTGCCGTCGGAACACACCCTCGTCTACGGCACGCTTCCGCTCTCGCTGGCCACCCTGGCCGGTATACTGGTTGCGCTCGGTGTCACTGCTGCTACCCGGCGCATCAGATCGGCTCGCGCGCAACGTGTGCCGAGCAGCCAAATCTAGGAGTTGTCTTCCCGTGACCAGCACCGTGCCCAGAATCCTCATCGTCGGCGGCGGCTATGCGGGGTTCTACACCGCATGGAAGCTCGAAAAGCACCTTCGCAAGGGCGAGG
>NZ_JANJFJ010000546.1:0-2257 GCF_024626565.1 Microbacterium sp. zg.Y909 | reverse complement strand
TCGATCACCACCGAGGGCGGCCAGCGCACCGCCACCGTCGTGGTCACCCCCTCCGGAGACGACCTCACCGCGGCCTCGTCGGTCGTGAGTGAGGCGCTTGCGGGCGCCGACCTGCCTGCCTCGGCCGACGCCACCGTCGGCGGCGTGCTGTCACAGCAGCAGGATGCCTTCTACCAGCTGGGCCTGGCCCTGCTGGCGGCGATCCTCATCGTCTACATCGTCATGGTCGCCACCTTCAAGTCGCTCCGTCAGCCGCTGCTGCTGCTGATCTCGGTGCCGTTCGCGGCGACGGGCGCGATCCTGCTGCAGATCGCCACCGGGGTGCCGCTGGGCGTGGCATCCCTCATCGGCGTGCTCATGCTGATCGGCATCGTGGTGACGAACGCCATCGTTCTGGTCGACCTCGTCAACCAGTACCGCGTGAAGGGGCTCTCCGCGCACGACGCCACCATCGCCGGCGGGGCGCGACGTCTTCGTCCCATCCTGATGACCGCGCTGGCGACGATCTTCGCGCTGACCCCGATGGCGCTGGGGATCACCGGCAGCGGCGGATTCATCTCGCAGCCGCTCGCGATCGTCGTCATCGGCGGACTGATCTCGTCGACCGTGCTGACGCTGCTCGTGCTGCCGACCCTCTACAACCTCGTCGAGGGCGCCCGTGAGCGCCGCCAGTCGCGGCGTTCGGACGCTCTCGTTCCCGCGACGGCGGCCACCGGCTCCGTCGGCGTGCCGAAGAGTCGGCGTGACCTTCGTGAGCGTGGCGCGACGGGGTCGCTCCCGGTCGTGATTGCGGACGCGACGGGACCGGTCGGCTCCGCGCCCGTCGACGCGGGTGCCGAGCTTGACGACGCGACGACGGCGCCCGGGGCTGAGCCCGTCGCGGCCCCCGTGGCGGATCCGACAGTCGCGGATCCCGATGCTGCGAAGCCCTTCGTGACCGCCGAACCGACGGATCCGCCCACCGATGCCGCGACCGACACGGCGACCGAGGGCGCCCGGCTCTCTGCGCTCACGAAGGCCGTGCAGCCTGCCCGCGTGGGCGAGAATGCCCCCGCTGAAGCCGAAGCCGAAGCCGAAGCCGAAGCCGAAGCCGAAGCCGAAGCCGACGCCGACGCCGACGCCGAAGCCCCGGTCGACGATGCGGACGACGACCGCCGCTGACGTCAGTCGGCCCGGGCGATCACACCCCAGTGCAGCAGCCACTCCTCGCCCGGCTCGAGCACGCGGATTCCGGTGCCCGAGTTCAAGGCGTCGGGCGGGGCGGTCATCGGCTCGATGGCGATCGCCACGTCCTGCCCGGGGAAGCGGTCGGTCGTGAAGACCTGCAGGTAGTCGAAGCCGGGGCCGGCCCAGAGGTCGAGGCTCCTGCCGTCGGGGGCGGTGAGGACGGCGTGGGCGTTGCCGGCGCCGTCCCGCGCGACCGTGCCGTACGCGGTGTCGAGGTCGAGCTCGCCCACCGGGCGCGGCGTCCGCAGGTCGGTGGCGTCGTCCACGGGGACTTCGTCCACCGGCAGCTTCCGCTCATCGAGCAGGAAGCGGGTCGCGGCATCCAGCTGCACCGTCAGCTCGCCCGTCGGGACGCCCCCGATGCACAAGTACGGGTGCGTGCCCAGTGCGACCGGCGCGGGCATGTCGCCCAGGTTCAGGATGCGGTGGGTGACCGCGAGGGCGCCGTCGGTCACGGTGTACGTCACCTCGGTGGCGAGGTAGAACGGGTAGCCGGTCTGCGGGTAGACATCGGCCGCCAGCGTGACGGTGTGCTCGGTGTACACCGCCGGCCGGTAGCCGACGAAGCGCAGCAGGCCGTGTGACGCGTTGCCGGTCTGCGGTTCGGTGATCGCCAGCTGTCGCGTCACTCCGTCGCGCGTCCACTCTCCGTCGCGCACGCGGTTGGGCCACGGCACCAAGACGATGCCCGCCGCCGCGGGAGTCGGCGAACGGTCGGGGTACCGTGGCACGTAGTCGAACCCATCGACGGTGAAGGCCCGTAAAGCGCCGCCGACCTGCGATATCTCCGCCGTCGTGTTGCCGTGCTGCACCGTGAACCTGCGACCGGTCGGGTCGTAGGGGAAGTGGGTCGTCATCCCGTCATGGTAGGCCGGTGGGAAGTTTCCCAGCCTCGCACCGGTATACTCGTCTGGTCGGCTTCGGACACTGCGCGTGGTGCGCGTGGATGGGTTTGTGAGTCCAAGGGGCCGATGGTGGGCGTCGATCGACGTGCATGACCACTATCGATAATGGCCCCGGCCGACGGATG
>NZ_JANJFJ010000545.1:0-2258 GCF_024626565.1 Microbacterium sp. zg.Y909 | reverse complement strand
ATGGCCAGGAGCAGCAGTCCGACCACGAGCGGCCGCGCGCCCGCGAAGGGGTCGTCCTCGCGCGCCCGCAAGCCGGCCCCCGCGCCCAAGCGATACGTGGATGAACCCGAGAAACCGCCAGTCGTCGTGCGCGCCTGGATGGGGCTCGCGCACGCCACCGGGGGGCTGTTCCGAGCCTTCGGCCCCGAGACGCTCGAGAAGGACCAGCGCCGCGACGGCTTCCCGTTCCTCCTCGTGCTCATGGCGGTCGCCGGCTCCGTGGTCGAGTGGTTCTTCATCGGCACCGAGGTCGCCGCAACGATCAGCGCGTACACCGCCGGGGCGCTGCTGGGACGTGAGGCGTTCATTCTGCCGGTTCTCCTGCTGCTGCTGGCGGGCTGGCTCTTCCGGCATCCGTCGTCGGTGCACGACAACGGGCGCATCGGCATCGGCTTCGGGCTCCTGGTGCTCACCATCGCGGGGTTCTGCCACGTGCTGGGCGGGCGACCGCAGCCGAGCGAACTTCTGCCGTCGCTCAGTGCCGCAGGCGGCCTCTTCGGCTGGATGATCGGTGAGCCGCTGTCGTACCTGACCGAGATCGGCGCGTGCATCGTACTCGGCCTGCTCGCACTGCTCAGCGTGCTGATCATCACCAAGACGCCGCCCAACCGCATCGGGCACCGTCTCGGCGACCTCTACGCCTGGATGTTCGGCACCGAGCGAGTCGAGAAGCCGGCCAAAGCGCCCACGGCCGCGTCGTCGGGCGACGAGGACGACGCGCTGCCCTGGTGGCGCCGCAACAAGTCCGGTCGCGAGGAGGATCCCGACGACGGGATCGGCTCGCAGGACCTCACCATGCTGCTGTCGCCCGAGGGCGACACCGGCGGGTTCGACCAGGCCATCGCGCCGCCCCCGCCCCTGCCGCCTCTTCCCGTGCAGGATGCCGCGACAGAAGTCATCCATCCCGACGTGACCGACGCGGTGCGCAAGGGCAGCCGGCGCGCTGACACCGGCATCCGCGAAGACGCCACCGAGGTGCAGGGCGACGGTGAGCTGCCCGGCATGTCCGGCCTCGGCGGCGACGGCGACGGACTGCCGCCCGCTGCGACATATCGCCTGCCCTCGACGGCCGCGCTGGCCGCCGGCACGCCGCCGAAGGCGCGGTCCGAAGCCAATGACGCCATGGTGCGCGCGATCACGAGCGTGTTCGATCAGTTCTCCGTCGACGCGCGCGTCACGGGGTTCTCTCGCGGTCCGACAGTCACGCAGTACGAGATCGCCCTCGGGTCGGGTGTGAAGGTCGAGCGCATCACGGCGCTGACCAACAACATCGCCTACGCCGTCGCATCGAACGAGGTGCGCATCCTCGCCCCCATCCCCGGCAAGAGCGCGATCGGCGTGGAGATCCCCAACACGGACCGCGAAATCGTGACGCTCGGCGACGTGCTGCGCTCGCCCGCGGCGACCAACTCCGTGCACCCGATGACGATCGGCGTGGGCAAGGACGTCGGCGGCGGCTACGTCGTGGCCAACCTCGCCAAGATGCCCCACCTGCTGGTGGCCGGCTCCACCGGTTCCGGTAAGTCCAGCTTCGTCAACTCGATGATCACGAGCCTGCTCATGCGCGCCAAGCCCAGCGAGGTGCGCATGGTGCTGATCGACCCGAAGCGCGTCGAGCTCACCTCTTACGCGGGCGTGCCGCACCTCATCACGCCGATCATCACGAACCCCAAGAAGGCGGCCGAGGCGCTGCAGTGGGTCGTGAAGGAGATGGACATGCGGTACGACGACCTCGCGTCGTTCGGCTACCGCCACATCGACGACTTCAACCGCGCCGTCGTCGCCGGCGAGGTGCAGCTGCCCGCCGGCAGCGAGCGCGTGCTCAAGCCCTACCCATACCTGCTGGTGGTCGTCGACGAGCTCGCCGACCTCATGATGGTCGCCCCGCGCGACGTCGAGGACTCCATCGTCCGCATCACGCAGCTCGCGCGCGCCAGCGGCATCCACCTGGTGCTCGCCACGCAGCGGCCGTCGGTCGATGTCGTCACCGGTCTCATCAAGGCCAACGTGCCCTCGCGCCTGGCGTTCGCCGTGACGAGCGTCACCGACTCCCGCGTCATCCTCGACCAGCCCGGAGCCGATCGCCTCATCGGCCAGGGCGACGCCCTCTTCAGCCCCATGGGCACCTCGAAGGCCGTGCGCGTGCAGGGCGCGTGGGTCAGCGAGAGCGAGATCGAGAAGGTCGTCAAGCACGTCACGCAGCAGGCGCGTCCGGAGTA
>NZ_JANJFJ010000544.1:0-2261 GCF_024626565.1 Microbacterium sp. zg.Y909 | reverse complement strand
TCCGGCGTACTCGACCATCAGGTCGGCCACGCGCCGGGCGGCGACGAACGGGATCAGCGGATCCACGCCGCGCTCGAAACGGCGCGACGCCTCCGACGGCAGCTTGTGCCGGCGGGCGGTACGGGCGATCGAGACGGTGTCGAACACCGCGGCCTCGATGAGCACGTTGCGCGTGGCATCCGTCATCTCGGTCGTGCCACCGCCCATGACGCCGGCCAGGCCGATCGGCCCGGACTCGTCCGTGATGAGCAGATCCTCGGTGCTGAGCGCGCGCTCCTTGCCGTCGAGAGTCGTGAGCTTCTCGCCCTCGTGCGCGCGGCGCACGGTGATGCCCCCGGTGAGGCGATCGAGGTCGTAGCCGTGGATCGGGTTGCCGAGTTCGAGCATCACGTAGTTGGTGATGTCGATGAGAATGCCGAGCGATCGGATGCCGGCGAGCGTGAGCCGCGCGACCATCCACGGCGGCGTCGGCTTGGTGGGGTCGACGTCACGGACGATCCGCACGACGAACTCGCTCGCTCCCACGCGCCCGCGGATCGGCGCCTGGTCGTCGACCGCGACGGCGAAGCCCTCGACCGGCTGCTGCAGCTCGCCCCATTCGCGCTCGCCCGGGTCGCGGAAGGCGGCACCGGTCGCGTGCGAGTACTCGCGCGCAACGCCGCGGATCGACAGCGCATACCCGCGGTCGGGGGTGACGTTGATCTCGACCGCGACGTCATCCAGGCCCAGCAGGGCGATGGCATCCGCGCCGACCTCGGGGTCGAGCCCCAGCTCCACCAGGCGCAGGATGCCGTTGTGCTCGTCGCCGAGGCCCAGCTCCTTCGCCGAGGCGATCATGCCGTCCGAGACGTGCCCGTAGGTCTTGCGCGCCGCGATCGGGAACGGCCCGGGCAGCACGGCGCCCGGAAGCGTCACGACGACCTTGTCGCCGGCGAAGAAGTTGCGGGCGCCGCAGACGATGCCGCGCACTCCCCCGTTGGCCTCTCCGACGTCGACCTGGCACCAGCGGATCGTCTTGCCGTTGGACTGCGGCTCCTCGACGAACTCGACCACCTGGCCGACGACGATCGGACCCTGCAGGTCGAAGCCGTGCACGTCCTCCTCTTCGAAGCCCACCGACACCAGCGCCGCGAGGACGTCCTCGGGTGTGGCATCGGCCGGGACGTCGACGTATTCACGCAGCCACGAGAGCGGAACGCGCATCAGACCACCATTCCAAACTGCTCGCTGAAGCGGACATCACCCTCGGCCATGTCACGCATGTCCTGTACATCGCTGCGGAACATCAGCGTCCGCTCGAAGCCCATCCCGAACGCGAACCCGGAGTACACCTCGGGGTCGATCCCGGCCGCGCGCAGCACGTTGGGGTTGACCATGCCGCAGCCGCCCCACTCGATCCAGCGCGCGCCGCCCTTGAAGGTGGGATGCCACAGGTCGAACTCCGCGGACGGCTCGGTGAACGGGAAGAAGTTGGCCCGCATGCGGGTCTTCGCCTCGTCACCGAAGAGCACCCGTGCGACGTGGTCGAGCGTGCCCTTCAGGTGCGCCATCGTGATGCCCTTGTCGACGACCAGGCCCTCGAACTGGCTGAACACCG
Organism: Microbacterium sp. zg.Y909; assembly: GCF_024626565.1. Classification (NCBI taxonomy): domain Bacteria; kingdom Bacillati; phylum Actinomycetota; class Actinomycetes; order Micrococcales; family Microbacteriaceae; genus Microbacterium; species Microbacterium sp. zg.Y909. The sequence continues at coordinate 664 of NZ_JANJFJ010000544.1, read as the reverse complement.
GCAGGTGCGTGGCATCGAACTCGTCGGTGCGGTACACCCGGCCCGGCGCGAGGATGTAGATCGGCAGGTCGCGCTCGAGCATGCTGCGCACCTGGACCGGGCTCGTGTGCGTGCGCATGACGAGGTGGCGCTCGACCGGGTCGACGTAGAACGTGTCCTGCATCTGGCGCGCCGGGTGGTCCACGTCGAAGTTGAGCGCGTCGAAGTTGAACCACTCGTGCTCGAGCTCAGGCCCCTCGGCGATCTCCCACCCCATGCCGACGAAGATGTCGGCGATCTGCTCCTGCAGGAGGGTCAGCGGATGCCGCGCCCCGACGCGCGCACGCTGCGGCAGCGCCGTGATGTCGATGCGCTCCGCTTCGAGCTTCGCGGCCGTCTCGGCGGCGGCGACCTCGGTCTCGCGGGCGGCCAGCGCCTGGGTGACCCGGCCGCGGGCCTGGCCGACGAGCTTGCCGAATTCGGCCTTGCGTTCGTTCGGCACGTGGCGCAGCTGCGCGTTGAGTGCGGCCAGCGGCGAGCCCTCGGCGGTGTGCGCGGAACGCGCCGCCTTCAGCTCTGCCGTGGTGGTGGCGGCGGCGATCGCGGCGAGGGCCGCGTCGACGGCGGCATCCACCGCTTCCGGGGTGATTTCGGGAGTGTCAGACACGATCAACGAGTCTACCGA
>NZ_JANJFJ010000543.1:0-2278 GCF_024626565.1 Microbacterium sp. zg.Y909 | reverse complement strand
AGCACGTACACGATTCCCGCGACGATGAGGGAGCCGAACAGCGCCCGGGGGTACACGCGCGAGGGGGCGGTGACCTCCTCGATGATGTTCGCCGAGGTCTCGAACCCCACGAACGAGTAATAGGCGATGATCGCCCCGCCGAGCACCGCGATGGCAGGCGAGGTGTCGGTCGGGAACTGGCCCACGCGCGAGACGTCTCCCCCGCCGGAGCCCATCATGATCGCCACGGCGACGATCACGATCACGAGTCCACTGAGCTCGATGCACGTCATCACCATGTTGGTGCGCATCGATTCGCGGATGCCGCGGGCGTTCAGCGCCGCGACGAGCGCCAGGAAGACGACCGCCGCCAGAGTGGGAGGCGCATCGATGAACGAGGTCAGGTAATCCCCGGCGAAGGCCAGCGCCAGTCCCGCCGCGCTCACGACCCCCGCGGCGAGCATGCTGAACCCGACCAGGAATGACAGCCACTTCGCCTTGAACGCGCGTTCCGCGAAAACCGCCGCACCGCCCGCCCGGGGGTACTTGGTGACCAGCTCCGCGTAGGAACCGGCCGTCAGCAGGGCCAGGGCCAGCGCCACGAGCAGCGGTGCCCACAGCGCGTCGCCGACCTCGGCCGACAGCACGCCCATGAGCGCGTAGATGCCCGCACCCAGCACGTCTCCCAGGATGAAGACGAACAGCAGCGGCCCGGTTATCCCCCGCCTGAGCTTGTCCTGCGACTGGTGCGCTTCACGGATCTCCGCCACTTTCGTTCTCCACCCTCGGCCCGGGTCGTTCGGGCCTCGGGAAGTGTACGGTGCGGCGGTGATCCGATATCTCGCCCTTGCGAAAGCGCGACGGAACTGCTTTCGCGCGCGTGCGGCGGGCGTCAGGGAGCGAACGCGCGCCGGAACTGCCGCCGCGCACGCACCGCGACATCGGCACGGTCGGCCTCGTCGGTGCGGGCGAGCTCACCGGCGAGCATGCCGACGGCGAGCATGATGTCAGCGGTGTCGACGTGGGCGCCGACGTGACCGGCCTGCCGCTCACGAACCAGCAGGCGGTCCACGACCTGGCGGAAGCGATCGCCGAGGGCCACCACGTGCGCGTCGTGGCGGTTGCGCACCATGAGGTCGATGAGCGCGGTGGAGACCACCGCCTGATCCACGATGACGTCGAAGAGGTCTTCGAGCGTGCGGTCATCGGGCGCGGTGTGGGCCTCGATCGCCGCGACGTTCTCCTCGAAGAGCGCCGCGGCCAGCGCGGTGCGGTCGGGAAAATGGCGATAGAGGCTGCCCTGTCCGACGCCGGCGCGCTTGGCGACGGCCGAGAACGGCGCCGACAGGCCGTACTCGGCGAACACCTCGCGGGCGGCGCGGAGGAGCGCACGACGGTTCTCGGGCCCAGCCGCGCGGCCGCGGTTGACCTTGCGAGACACTTCCACGTCGTTGCCCACGGGTATAACCTAATACCGGACACTTTTGTCCGGTAGAAAGGACTACACCATGGGCACCACCCCGCTCACCGGCGACTCTGCGATTGCCGACTGGCTGGCCGACCCGGCCGGCAACGCCATCCTCACCCACATGCTCGCGCAGAGCGGCCAGACCCCCGAGGTCTTCAAGCCGGTGAGGCGCCTCGCCATCAAGCGTCTCGTCAAGCTGAGCCGCGGCTCGTTCACCCAGGAGATGCTCGACGAGCTCGTCCGTCGCGTCGCCGCCGGTGAGGTGCCCGAGGGTGTCACTCCCACCCCCGTGGAGTCGACCGACGACGCCGGCGCACCCGCCGTGCCGCTGCGCGAGTGGACCGAGCGCATCGACCAGGGCCGCTTCACCGGACAGACCGTGATCGTCACCGGTGCGGGCTCCGGCATCGGTCGCGCCACCGCGTCGCGGGTCGCCCGTGAAGGCGGCCGCGTGGTGGCCGTCGACGTCAGCGAGGAGCGCCTCGCCGAGTTCACCGGCGAGCACCCGGGCGCCGACATCGTCACCGTCGTCGCCGACATCACCGACGACGCCGGCATCGCCCGCATCGTCGAGGCCGCCGGCGACACCATCGACGCGCTGGCGAACGTCGCCGGGATCATGGACGACATGACCCCCATCGGCGACGTCACCGACGCCGTCTGGGACCGGGTCATGGCCATCAACGTGACCGGCACGATGAAGCTCACGCGAGCGGTCATCCCCGCCATGCTCGCCCAGGGCGGCGGCTCGATCGTCAACACCGCATCCGAGGCGGCCCTGCGCGGCTCGGCGGCCGGAGCGGCCTACACCGCGTCGAAGCACGCGGTGGT
>NZ_JANJFJ010000542.1:0-2280 GCF_024626565.1 Microbacterium sp. zg.Y909 | reverse complement strand
GACATCCCGCTGCAGGCGTACTTCCGCATCAACACCGAGAACATGGGCCAGTTCGAGCGCACGCTGATCATCGCGGACGAGGGCTCCTACGTGCACTACATCGAGGGTTGCACCGCCCCGATCTACCAGTCCGACTCGCTGCACTCCGCGGTGGTCGAGATCATCGTGAAGAAGAACGCACGCGTGCGCTACACCACGATCCAGAACTGGTCGACGAACGTCTACAACCTCGTCACCAAGCGCGCCGTGGCCCACGAGGGCGCGACCATGGAGTGGGTCGACGGCAACATCGGCTCCAAGGTGACGATGAAGTACCCCTCGATCTTCCTGGTCGGCGAGCACGCCAAGGGCGAGACCCTGTCGGTCGCCTTCGCCGGTCCCGGTCAGCACCAGGACGCCGGCGCGAAGATGATCCACATGGCGCCGTACACGCAGTCGTCGATCATCTCGAAGTCGATCGCCCGCGGTGGCGGTCGTGCCGGCTACCGCGGCGAGGTGCGGGTGGATGCCAACGCGCACCACTCCGCCAACACCGTGCGCTGCGACGCCCTGCTCGTGGACACCAAGTCGCGGTCCGACACGTATCCCGCGATCGACATCCGCGTGGACGACGTGCAGCTGGGCCACGAGGCGACGGTGTCGAAGGTCAGCGAAGAGCAGCTGTTCTATCTGCAGTCACGCGGCATGCCCGAGGACGAGGCGATGGCGATGATCGTCCGGGGGTTCATCGAGCCCATCGCCCGCGAGCTGCCCATGGAGTACGCCCTCGAGCTGAACAAGCTCATCGAGATGGGCATGGAAGGATCCGTCGGCTGATGACCACTGTCACCCAGGCCCCCGCTGCCGCCGCGGAGGGTCACATCGACCCTGCCGCCGCGTTCGTTCCGGTGCAGACCCGCTCCGAGCGACCCACCTCGTTCGACCCCGCCGACTTCGGCGCTCCCACCGGCCGTGAGGTCAACTGGAAGCACACCCCGATCGCCCGCCTCGGCGCGGTGCTCGTCGACGAGGACACCAGCGCCTCTGAGGCCGTCGAGTACCGCTTCGACGTGCCCGAGACCCTGCGCGTCCCGTCGCTCGGCCACGACGCGGCCGTCCGCGGCGAGGTGTTCCGCCCCGAGGACGTCGCCGCCGCCATCGCATGGAAGCAGAGCCCCGACGCGCTGCACCTGCGCATTCCGGCGAACGAGGAGCACGAGGGGCTGCTGCGCGTGGACCTCGTCGGCCGCGACGCGCGCGCCCACGGCAACGCCCACATCATCGTCGAGGCCATGCCGAACTCGGCTGCCACTGTGCTGCTCTACCACTCCGGGTCCGCGCAGTACGCGCAGAACGTCGAGATCATCGTGCGCGACGGCGCCCGGCTGAACCTCGTGACGGTGCAGCGCTGGGACGGCGATGCCGTGCACGTGGCATCCCACCAGGCGCGCGTGGACCGCGACGCGACCCTCACCCACGTCGTGGTCAGCCTCGGCGGCGGCGTCGTGCGCGTGAACCCGTCGGTCGAGCTCGCCGGAGCAGGCTCCGAATGTAAGCTCTACGGCGTCTCGTTCTCGGACGCAGGGCAGCACCTCGAGAGCCAGGTGTACATGTACCACAAGGGCCCGCACACCAAGGGCGACGTGCTCTACAAGGGCGCGCTGCAGGGCGAGAGTGCACGCAGCGTCTGGATCGGCGATGTGCTCATCGGGGCGGATGCCAGCGGCACCGACTCGTACGAGGCCAACCGCAACCTGGTGCTCACCGACGGCGCTCGCGCCGAGTCCATCCCCAACCTCGAGATCGAGACGGGCGACATCCAGGGCGCCGGCCACGCCAGCGCCACCGGCCGCTTCGACGACGAGCAGCTGTTCTACCTGCAGGCCCGCGGCATCGCCGAGGCCGAAGCACGGCGCCTGGTCGTGGTGGGATTCCTCGGCGAGATCATCCAGAAGACCGGCATCCCCTCGCTCGAAGAGGAGCTCACCGCGGCGATCCTCGCCGAGCTCGACGCAGGGGCGCAGGAGTGACCGCCACCCGCGTCTGCGCGCTGAGCGAGTTGGAGCAGGACTCCGCCCGCCGGGTCGAGGTCGACGGCGTGCCGATCGCCCTCGTGCTGGACTCCAACGGCGAGGTGCATGCCATCGGCGACACCTGCACGCACGGCGACATCTCGCTCTCCGAGGGATTCGTCGAGGGGGAGACCCTGGAGTGCTGGGCCCACGGCTCGGCTTTCTCGCTGCTCACCGGCCGTCCCCTGAACCTCCCCGCTTACGAGCCCGTCCCCGTCTACGTCGTCCA
>NZ_JANJFJ010000541.1:0-2282 GCF_024626565.1 Microbacterium sp. zg.Y909 | reverse complement strand
CGCAGCACGTCCAGCAGCCAGGCGAGCTCGAAGGCACGTTCCTTCCAGGAGTTGTACCGGCCCGAGACGCCGCCGTGGCCGGCGACCATCTCGCACTTCAGCAGCGCGTCGGCGCCGACTTCGCGCAGGCGCGCGACCCACTTGGCCGGCTCCACGTACATCACGCGGGTGTCGTTGAGGGAGGTCACTGCGAGGATGCGCGGGTAGGTCACCCCTTCGCGGACATTCTCATAGGGGGAGTACGACTTCATGTACGCGTACACCTCGGCGTCGTGCAGGGGGTCGCCCCACTCGTCCCACTCGATCACCGTCAGGGGGAGCGAGGGATCGAGGATCGTCGTGAGAGCGTCGACGAACGGCACACCGGCGAGGATGCCGGCGAACAGCTCCGGCGCCAGGTTCGCCACCGCCCCCATCAGCAGACCACCGGCCGACCCGCCCTCGGCGACCATCCGGTCGGGGGAGGTGTAGCCGGCGTCGACGAGGTGACGGGCGGCGTCGACGAAGTCGGTGAAGGTGTTGCGCTTGTGCAGCAGCTTTCCCTCTTCGTACCACTGGCGGCCCATCTCGCCGCCGCCGCGCACGTGCGCGATGGCGAACACGACGCCGCGGTCGAGCAGCGACAGCCGCGCCACCGAGAACCCCGGGTCGATGGAGTGCTCGTACGAGCCGTAGCCGTAGAGGTGCAGCGGGCGGGGGCCGTCCACGGCGGGCGCGCCGAACGAGCGCTTCCACACCAGCGACACCGGCACCCGGGTGCCGTCGCCCGCCGTCGCCCACACCCGCTCCTGCGCGTAGTCCGACGCCTCGTAGCCGCCGAGAACCGGCTGACGCTTGCGCAGCAGCAGCTCGCCGGTGGCCACGACGTAGTCGTAGACGGTGCCGGGGGTGACGTAGGACCCGTATCCGAACCGCAGCATGGGCGGCGCCCACTCCGGGTTGCCCGACAGCCCCACGCTGTAGAGCGGCTCGTCGAAGGCGATCTCCTTGACCGCGCCGGTGGCGTAGTCGAGCATGCCGACGCGCTCCAGTCCTTCGCGGCGATACGCCGTCACGGCCCAGTCGCGGAAGGTCGAAAGGCCCAGCAGGCGCCGGCCCGGCTCGTGGGCGAGCACCGTCCTGCGCGCGCCGGACGGGTCGGATGCCGCGACCCGCACCAGTTCGAAATCGAGCGCCCCGTCGTTGTGCAGGATGTAGAGCACGTCCTCGCCGTCGACGACCGCGTGCTCGGAGGAGTACTCCACCCCGTCCTGCCGCGGCCAGACCACGCGCGGCGTGCCGCGGAGGTCGTCGGCATCCAGCAGCCACTCCTCCGACGTGATCGACGAGCCGAGCTCGATCATGAGGTAGCGGTCGCTGTGGGTGAAGCCGGCACCCACCCAGTACCGCTCATCGGGTTCGTGGAAGAGCTTCGTGTCGTCGGCGACGGGGGTGCCCAGCTCGTGCAGCCACACGGTGTCGGGCCGCCAGGCGTCGTCGACGGTCGTGTAGACGATGAACCGGCCATCGGGGGAGAAGGTCGCGCCGGCGAAGGTGCCGGGGATCTCATCCGGCAGGGCGGCGCCCGTCTCGAGGTCGCGCACGCGGACGGTGTAGCGCTCGTCGCCCTCGGTGTCGACGCCGTACAGCAGCGTGCGCCCGTCGCTGGTGACCTCGAAGCTGCCCAGGGAGAAGAAGTCGTGACCCTCCGCCTCGACGTTGCCGTCGAGCAGGACCTGCTCACCGGGCACGGGCACGTCAGGCGACAGCACCGGCGGCGTCCAGTCCTCGGGGGAGGCCAGCGGGGCGCGGCACTGGATGCCGTACTGGCTGCCTTCCAGGGTGCGGCCGTAGTACCACCACTGGCCGCGGCGGGTCGGGACCGAGAGGTCGGTCTCGAGGGTGCGGACCTTGATCTCCTCGAAGATGCGCTCCCGCAGGCCCTCGAGGTGCGCAGTGCGCGCCTCGGTGTACGCGTTCTCGGCTTCGAGGTGCGCGATCACCTCGGGATCTTCCTTGGCCCGGAGCCACTCATAGGGGTCCGAGAACGTGTCGCCGTGGTGGGTCCGCTCGACCGGGCGGCGAGCGGCGACGGGGGGAGTGGGCGATGCCGGGGGCGTCTGCGCGATGACGGTCACCACACCACGCTAGCCGCCGTCGGGCGGGCACGTGTCGATGCGTGCCGAAACGGCACGCAGCACGGGCGCGGATGTGCGAGGATTTCTTGCGGCCCGGTAAACGGAGCACGAATCCCCGCTGAACTGTTCGTTCGCACGTCGACTTCGTCGACACCCTTCCCCCAT
>NZ_JANJFJ010000540.1:0-2282 GCF_024626565.1 Microbacterium sp. zg.Y909 | reverse complement strand
TCTCGTTCCGTCCGCTCATGGCGCTCGCCTTCGCCGCCGGTGTCATCGTCGCCCTGCTGCTGGCCGTCGCCCGGCCGTTGCGGGCGATGGCGCTGTCCATCGCCGCGGTGTGCGCGATCGCCGCCGTAGCGACCGGAGTGACCGTCGTGCAGCGTGGGGCCGGATCCGAGGCGCTCCCGACCAAGGGCGAGCAGAGCGTACGGGTCATGACCTGGAACACCGCCGGAGGCGCCGCCACCTCCCCCGACACCATCGCCAAGACCGCGGTCGCGATGGCCGCCGACGTGGTCGCGCTGCCCGAGACCACGATCGAGACAGGGGAAGCCGTCGCGATCGCGATGCGCGAGATGGGCCATCCGATGTGGGCGCACCACACCGAGCGGGGGCTGTGGGATGCCGACTCCACGACGCTGCTCATCTCGCCCGCGATGGGTGACTACGCCGTCATCGAGTCCTCGCGCGACGGCACGAGCAACACCTCGGTGGTGCCCAGCGCCGTCGCCATGCCTGTCGACGGGTCAGGACCCATCATCGTGGCTGCGCACGCGGTCGCCCCCCGCCAGTCCGCGATGCAGGCCTGGCGCGATGACCTGCAGTGGCTCGCCGACCAGTGCGCCGCGGATGACGTCATCATGGCTGGCGACTTCAACGCCACCCTCGACCACATGCTGCGCCTGGGGGTCGACGGCGGGCACCTCGGCCGCTGCCGCGACGCCGCGGCGCTCACCGGCAGCGGAGTGGCGGGCACCTGGCCGGCACAGGTGCCGACCCTCGTGGGCTCGCCCATCGACCACGTGATGGCGACGGATGCTTGGGAGGTCTCCGGGTCCGTGGTGCTGACGTCGATGGACGACGCCGGCAGCGACCACCGTCCCCTCGTGGTGCAGCTCGAGCCGGCGGACTGACTGCGACCGCTCAGCCGAGCGGTGCCAGACTGGTGGTATGAACACGTCAGGCGACAACGACGCGACCGCAACCGAACCGCAGCAGACCGACACCACCACGAACCGGCGTCAGAACTACGGCCAGGGCTTCCTCGACACGATCTCCACGGGGTGGGCCGAGCGTCCGGCGACGCTGCCCGAGGCGCGCGAGCAGGCCGCGTACGCCGCCGTCCGGCGCCAAGCCGTGTCCGCGGCGTTCCCCGGAAAGCGCGTGGTCGTTCCCGCGGGGTCGATGAAGCAGCGCTCCAACGACACCGACTACCCCTTCCGCGCGCACTCCGCGTTCTCGCACCTCACCGGCTGGGGCTCCGACAGCGAGCCGGACTCCGTGCTCGTCTTCGCGCCGACCGACGACGGCCACGCCGCCACCCTGTACTTCCGCGAACGCGCGGACCGCACCACGGCGGAGTTCTACTCCGACGCCTCGATCGGCGAGTTCTGGATCGGCCCTCGCCCCGCGCTGGAGGGCGTCGCTGCGGACCTGGCCCTCGCGACCGACCACCTCGACGCGTTCACCGCATCCGACGACGACCTCGTCGTGGGCGTGGACCCCGACCTCACCCGGTTCGTCTCCGAGCTGCGCCTCATCAAGGACGACTACGAGATCGCGCAGATGCGCCTGGCCGTCGACGTCACCGCCGCCGGGTTCGACGACATCGTCGCGAACCTTCCCCGCATCATCGAGCACCCGCGTGGCGAGCGCGTCGTCGAGGGCGTATTCCACCAGCGCGCCCGCAGCGACGGCAACGCCGTCGGGTACGACACGATCGCCGCCTCCGGCCCGCATGCCTGCTATCTGCACTGGACCCGCAACGACGGGGCCGTGCTGCCGGGCGACCTGATCCTCGTCGACGCCGGCGCCGAAGTCGACAGCCTTTACACCGCCGACATCACCCGCACGCTGCCGGTCTCGGGGCAGTTCACCGACATCCAGCGCCGCATCTACGAGACCGTCCGCGAAGCGGCCGACGCCGCCTTCGCCGCGGCGCGGCCGGGCGTGACCTTCCGCACGCTGCACGAGACGGCCCTTGCCGTGCTCGCGCGGCGCACCGCGGAGTGGGGGCTGCTGCCGGTCACCGCCGAAGAAGCCCTCGACGCCGACCGCGGCGGGCACCACCGCCGCTACATGGTGCACGGCACCAGCCACCACCTGGGCATCGACGTGCACGACTGCGCGCAGGCGCGTCGGGAGATGTACTACGACGGCATCCTGCAGCCGGGCATGGTGTTCACGATCGAGCCGGGTCTGTACTTCCAGATCGACGACGTCACCGTGCCTGAGGAGTACCGCGGCATCGGCGTGCGCATCGAGGACGACATCCTCATGACCGAGGACGG
>NZ_JANJFJ010000539.1:0-2291 GCF_024626565.1 Microbacterium sp. zg.Y909 | reverse complement strand
TTCGATGAGATCGAGACCCCCGTGCTCGAAGAGTACGGGCGCCTCCATGCCGGCATCGGCGGCGACAACGAGAAGCTCGCCTTCAACATCCTCAAGCGAGGTCTGGATGCCGACGCGGTTCGTGCCGCCGCAGACGCCCCGACCCTCGACGTCGCGGCGCTCGCCGACCTCGGGCTTCGCTACGACCTCACGGTGCCCCTGGCGCGGTTCTACGCCAGCCACCGGGCGGAGCTGCCGAGCGTCTTCCGCTCGATCCAGATCGCCCCGGTGTGGCGCGCCGAGCGCCCGCAGAAGGGTCGCTACCGCCAGTTCGTGCAGTGTGACATCGACATCATCGGCGACGCCTCGGCGCGGGCCGAGGCCGAACTCATCGTCGCGAGCCTCGACGCGCTCGACGCGCTCGGACTCGAGGGCGGATCCATCCGCATCAACGACCGGCGCCTGCTTGACGCGATGCTCGACGTCTTCGGCTTCGCCGCCGATGAGCGCCCCGGGGTGCTCATCACGATCGACAAGCTCGACAAGATCGGGCCGACCGGCGTCGCCGCTGAGCTGCGCGAACGCGGCGCGACCGCTGCGGCCGTCGACGCGTTCGAGCAGTTCCTGGCGGGCGTGGCCGGCGGCGAAGACCGGCCCTTCGGCGAGGACCAGATCCGCGCGGCGCTGCCCGAGGGCGTGCCGGACGAGATCATCGCGCACCTCGTCGGCCTGGGGGAGACGGTCGCCGCTGCACGCGGCGCCGGCGGGGAGATCCCGCTCGTGTTCGACCCGTTCCTCGTGCGGGGCATGGGCTACTACACCGGCACCATCTTCGAGCTGGCCCACCCGAGCGTCGGCTACTCGCTCGGCGGCGGCGGGCGTTACGACGGGATGATCGGCCGGTTCCTCGGTCAGGACGTTCCTGCGGTCGGGTTCTCGATCGGCTTCGAGCGCATCGTCGACCTGCTGGCGGCATCCGTCGCGGCCGACGCGGCGAGCGTCGTGCTCGTGCACGACCGTGACGTGCCCGTGTCGGAGCTGCTCGCCCACAAGGCGGCCTTCGTGGCATCCGGTGCGCGGGTGCGCCTGGAGCAGCGGACGAAGAACCTCAAGGGTCTGCTCGAGCGCGCGTCGAACGACGGCTACACCGCGTTCGCGCTGCTGCCGGCCGGTGCCACGCCGGGCGAGGTCGAGGTGAAGCCGCTCGGCTGACCCCCGCGCCGCGTCTGCGCTTTCCCGCCGGGCCACCCGCTGGGCCGCCCGCTGTCGCGCCCTGCCCTTCGCGTGCGGCCTGTCGACTCCCTCTTTTCGCCCTCGCCTGTCGCATATCGCCGCATCCGGTACCGGGAAACCGCGATCCGGGACAGGCGAGCGGGCACCGCGTGTCAAGAGATGGTTGACGTACCGCGCTGTCAAGGATAGGTTGACGTCATGAAGCAGATCAGCAGCCGGGCGTCCGCCGTGATCGGGCGCATGAAGTGGATCGCGATCGTCGGAATGATCGCGGGGATGGTTCTCCTTCTCCTCGCGGTCGGGTTCGAGTGGCGCGGATTCTGGGGAGGGGCGGTGCAGGGCGCCGCCATCGGCATCATCGCCGCAGGCGCCTACTTCTGGGGCTTCGGCAACGGCATCGGGCGAGGGATGCCGGCGGCGGCGTGGCTGCCGAGCCAGTCCGACCAGGCATGAGCGACCTCGCCGACGCGGTCGGCCGGGCCGTGCTGGCGGCAGCGCAGGTCGATGACAGCGCCCCGCTCGGTGTCGACGAGCACCTGAGGCTCATCGCCGCCAGTGCGCGCGCCGAGCGCGAGGTGCGGGAGATCCTGCAGCGCTCTGTCGCCGCCGCGCGCGGAGGGGGAGCGAGCTGGGCTCTCATCGGTGCGGAGCTCGGCATGACCCGTCAGGCCGCGCAGCAGCGCTTCGGAGGTCCGACAGAGGCGGGCGCCGCACTGGGCCCTGACGCCGTCGGGGCGGAGCGCTGGCTCGGGCCGGTCACCGCGTTCGACGAGATGACAGAGCTCGACGCCGCGGGCCGCGCGGGGTGGCGCACGGTGGAGGTCGGGATGCTCTCGCACCGGATGGTGCGCACCGACACGCAGTGGGAGCCCCGGCGCATCTTCTGGCGCGCATCGCTCGCGGCGGAAGAGCGCAACGGGTGGCAGGTGGCGTGCCGCGCCTTCCCGTGGATCTACCTCGTGCGCGACCGGGGGATCCCGCCCGAGGGCACGTGAGCTCTCAGGCGGGGGCGGTTTCGCTCACGCGGCGCTTCTCGCGCACGTACACCTGGCGGCGCACCCGCGCGACGACGTCGCCGC
>NZ_JANJFJ010000065.1:0-16583 GCF_024626565.1 Microbacterium sp. zg.Y909 | reverse complement strand
CGCCGCTTCAGCAGCCTGCCGGATGCCGCGGACTGGCTGCACCGCCTGAAGATCGTCGGCATCGACCTGCGTGACCCCGCCCAGGTGATCGGGCTCGCCGACGATGTCGCCGCGGCCGGACCCCTGGACATCCTCATCAACAACGCCACGCAGACCGTGCGGCGCTCGCCCGGGGCTTATCAGCCCCTGGTGGATGCCGAGTTGGCGCCGCTGCCCGATGGGCCGCTGCCCGAGCTCGTCACCTTCGGGCACACCAACGACCGTCATCCGCAGGCCCTGGAGCGCTCGGTCAGCGCCCACCCGATCCTGGCCGCAGCGGCATCCCGCGCCGATGAGCTCACCGAGCAGGCGATGACGGCGGGGTCGAGCTCGCTCGAGCGGCTCGCCGCCGGCACGGCGATCGACGCCGGCGGGCTCATCCCCGACCTCGAGAGCATCAACTCGTGGACCCAGCGCGTCGAGCAGGTCGATCCACTGGAGATGCTCGAGGTGCAGCTGGCCAACACCACCGCTCCTTTCCTGCTGGTGTCGCGGCTGCGGCCGTCGCTGGCGGCGAGCCCGGCGAAGCGCACGTACATCGTCAACGTCAGCGCGATGGAGGGCGTTTTCGGTCGCGGATACAAAGGCCCCGGGCATCCGCACACCAACATGGCCAAGGCCGCGGTGAACATGCTCACGCGCACCAGCGCGCGGGAGATGTTCGAGAGCGACGGCATCCTCATGACGAGCGTCGATACCGGATGGATCACCGATGAGCGCCCGCACCCCACCAAGGTGCGCCTCGCCGAAGAGGGGTTCCACGCGCCGCTGGACCTCGTCGACGGTGCTGCCCGGGTCTACGACCCGATCGTGCGCGGCGAGGCGGGCGAGGACCTGTTCGGGGTGTTCCTGAAGGATTACGCTCCCGGCTCATGGTGAACCTGCCCGCCCCTGGCCGGCGGGTCGTGGTGCGCTATCTGCTGCCGACGGGGCAGGCCACCGACGCCCTCGGCGAGCTGCTGAGCGCGGATGCCACGACGGTGGTGGTCGACGGCAAGCGCGGGGTCGAGCGCATCCCGCGCGGCGCGATCATCGCCGCGAAGGAGGTGCCGCCCCCGCCCGCACCGCGGGTGCGACGGGCGCCGCGGGACTGACCCACCGAGGTGTCGGGGACTCTTCTGACGCTCCGGCATCCGTGCTAGACCGTACGCGTGAGCGCCTCCGCGTCGTCTATCGATCGGCCCGCCGTAGACCTGGACCGGCGCCAGGTCTACATCATCTTCGGCGCCCTCCTGGCGGCCATGTTCCTGTCGGCGCTGGATCAGTCGGTCGTCAGCACCGCGTTGCCCACGATCGTGGGAGACCTCGGCGCCGCCGATGAGCAGGGATGGATCGTCACGGCGTACCTGCTCGCCATCGCCATCGTCATGCCGATCTACGGCAAGGTCGGCGACCTCTTCGGCCGCCGCATCCCCTTCCTTCTCGCCATCGGCCTGTTCGTCGTCGGCTCCACCGGGTCGGCGCTCGCCGGCTCGTTCGAAGGCCTCATCGTCTGGCGGTCGCTGCAGGGGCTGGGCGCGGGCGGGCTCGTGATCCTCTCGCAGGCGATCATCGCCGACATCGTCTCGGCGCGGGAGCGCGGCAAGCTCATGGGCCCGATGGGGGCGGTCTTCGGCGTCGCGACGGTGGCCGGCCCGCTGCTGGGCGGGTGGCTGACGACTGGCCCGGGATGGCGCTGGTGCTTCTGGCTCAACGTGCCGGTCGGGCTCGCGGCGCTGCTCATCGCGTGGTCCACGCTGAAGATCCCCGAGCACCGCAGTCGTCGCCGGTTCGACCTCGGCGGGGCGGTGCTGCTGGCCGCCACGACGGCCGGCATCGTCTTCCTCACCAGCTGGACCTCGCTGACCCACACCACGTCGTATGACTGGACGAGCCCCGGACTGCTGGCGCTCGCTGCCGCGACGGTGGCCGCGCTCATCGCGTTCCTGATCGTGGAGTCGAGGGCGGCCGATCCGCTCGTGCCACTGGACATCTTCCGCAGTCGCACCTTCGCCGTCGCCGCCGCGCTCTCGCTCATCCTCGGCATCGCGATGTTCGCCGCGCTGACGTTCCTTCCCACCTTCCTGCAGATGGCCGAGGGGGCCAGCGCCACCGATTCAGGTCTGCTGATGCTGCCCATGACCGTGGGGCTGATGATCACCGCGCTGGGATCGGGCATCCTCATCACGCGCACGGGCCGCTACAAGGTGTTCCCGATTGCGGGATTCGGCATCGCGACCCTCGGCCTGCTGTGGCTCACCCAGCTCTCGGCCGATATGTCGATGGTCCTCTTCGGCGCGATGATCTTCGTGCTGGGTCTCGGGCTCGGGTTCGTCATGCAGACGCTCGTCATCGCGGCGCAGAACGCGGTGGACCCCGGACGCATCGGCGTGGCCACGTCGACGAACAACTTCCTGCGGGAGATCGGTGCGGCAGTGGGCACCAGCCTGTTCTCCACCGCCTTCACCGCCTCGCTGCGGGGCGACCTCGACCAGACGATCAGTCAGATCCCGCGGTCTCAGGTGCCGTCGGGTTTCGGCGCCGAGTCGCTGACCCCCTCAGCCGTGCGGGAGCTGCCGGCGGAGCTGCGCGACGGTGTCGTGCAGGCCTATGCCGACGCCCTCGGGACGTCGTTCTGGTACCTCGTTCCGCTCGGGGTGGCCGGAGTCGCGGTGGCGTTCTTCCTCAAGGAGATCCGCCTCTCCGACAAGCCCGGTCTCGCTGCCCGCAGCGGAAGCTGACACTGTGTCGGTATCCGTCGTCCCAAGCCTTGAAGCAGGAGTAAAGTGACCCGACGTGAACCAGGACACTGAGCGTTACCACCGCCTTCGCTGGTGGGGTCTGGCGGCCATCTCCGTCGCCGTCGCACTGATCATCATGGACTCGACGATCGTCTCGGTCGCGGTCCCCAGCATCGTCGAGTCGCTCGATCTCACCACCACCCAGATCCAATGGGTGCAGGAGGTGTACACCCTCGTCTTCGCCGCTCTGCTCATGGTGTGGGGCACGACGAGTGACCGGCTCGGCCGCCGCCGGCTGCTCGTCGCCGGTGTCGTGGTCTTCGTCGCCTCGAGCATCCTCTGCGCGTTCGCCATCGACGGCACGTGGCTGATCGCCGCCCGCGCCCTGCAGGGCGTCGGTGGATCGATGATCCTGCCGACCACCCTGGCCCTGCTCAACGCCACCTTCCGGGGCAAGGAGCGCGGCATCGCGTTCGCGGTCTGGGGCGCGACGATCGGGTCGATGGCCGCCGTGGGACCGGTGCTCGGCGGCTGGCTCACCAGTGCGTTCTCGTGGCACTGGGCGTTCTGGATCAACCTGCCCTTCGGCATCCTCGTCATCATCGGCGTGATGATCTGTGTTCCCGAGTCCCGCCAGCGCGACGCCGAGCGCTTCAGCGATTGGATCGCCGTGGGCACCTCGGTGCTCGGGTTCGGCCTGCTCGTGTTCGCCCTCATCGAGGGTCGCGCCTATGGCTGGTGGGAGGCGACGGACTCCGCGCCGATCAGCCTCGGCGGATTCAGCGTGATTCCGGTGCTTTTCGTCCTGTCGATCCTCGTGCTCGCCGCCCTGGTCTGGCGGGAGCGTCAGCGTGTGGCCGCGCGCAAGTCCGTGCTCATCGACGTGTCGCTGTTCCGCATCGGCACGTTCGCGAACGGCAACATCACCGCCCTGACCGTCTCGCTCGGAGAGTTCGGACTGATCCTCTCCCTGCCCCTGTGGTTCCAGTACGCCCGGGACATGAACGCCCTGGAGGCGGGTCTTGCCCTGCTGCCGCTCGCCGTCGGATCGTTCCTCGCGAGCGGGTCGATCCAGTCGCTGTCCAAGCGCCTGTCGCCGGTGCAGATGGTGCGCCTGGGCGTGCTGCTGGAGATCATCTCGCTCGCTGCGCTCGCTTTGCTGATCCGGCCCGATTCCAGCCTGTGGGTCACCGGCGTGCCGCTGTTCTTCTACGGCATGGGCGTGGGCTTCGCCACCGCGCAGCTGACCCAGCTCATCCTGATCGACGTGCCTGTGGAGAAGTCCGGGCAGGCCTCGTCGGTGCAGTCCACCTCGCGCCAGGTGGGTTCTGCGCTCGGCATCGCCGTGCTCGGAACCGCGCTGTTCACGACGCTGCGCATCGGCACCGAGTCGCGCCTCAGCGACCAGATCGCCGCTGATCCGAAGGTGGGGGAGCTGGTGGATGCCGTCTCGACATCGGCCGGTGCGCTCATCAGCGAGCTCGGCAAGAACCCGGCCACCGCCGCCGTGGCCGATGCGGCCCGTGATGCTCTCACGCAGGGTGTGTCGGTGGCCGCGTGGGTCGCGGTCGCCGCGCTCTTCGTGGGTCTGCTCACGACGATCCCGCTCGGGCGGCGGGCCAGCGAGGAGGACGCGGCACAGAAGTCCCGCGGGGAGGGCTCGGCGCCGACCACCCGAGATGGTGCGACGCCGACCGGTGAGGCTTCCGGGGTCTGAAGCGGGGTGCCCGTCGCCGGCGGCGGCGGGCGGCGGGCGGCGGCGTCCTCTCCACAGGGAATGGGTTCAGGAGTTGTCCACAATGCCCCGTTGACCAGGGTTTTGCGGACCCGGAATGTCGGAGGCCCCGAGGAGAATCTCCTCATGACCACCTCCTCGGCTCCTCTCCCGAAAAGCCCGCTCGACGCGCTCCCGATGCGAGACGTGGTCGCAGGGCTCGAGGAGAATCGCCGGGCGATGGCGCGTCTGCATGCCCGTGAGTTGCAGCTGCTCGGGCGGGCGGGTGCGATCGCCGCAGACCAGACCGCCCGCATCCCGGTGTCCGAGCAGCGTGAGCGCGAACTGCCGTTGCGTTCGATCGCCGCGGAGGTGGGTGCGGCGCTGCGCCGCTCCGACCGGGGCATGCAGAGCCGCATTCATCACGCGGCGACAATGCTCGTCGCCTTCCCCACGGTCGTCGCTGCTCTGAGTGAGGGGCGCATCGATGCGGCGCACGTGCGCGTGATCGATGAGGCGGGCTCGCGCATCGCCGACGCCGAGGCTCGCGGGTTGTTCGAACAGGCGGCGCTCGCGATAGCCGAGCGTGAGACGCCGGGGCGCGCGCGGCCCATCATCCTGACGCTCGCGCAGCGCGTCGATCCCGCGCCGCTGACCGAACGGCACGCCGATGCGGCCCAGGCCCGGCGGGTGTGGGTGCGTGACCTCGAGGACGGCATGGCTGAACTGGTTGCCCTCCTGCCTGCGGCGCTGGCGCACGGCATCCGCGATCGCGCCGACCGGTACGCGCGCGCCTTACGAGGTCACGGCGGAGCGGGACGCGGATCGGGTGGCGAGGTGGGCGGTGCGGCGGACGTGTCGGACTTGCCGGAGGCGCCCGGTCCGGAGACTGAGCCTGCCGACTGTCGCACGATCGATCAGCGCCGCGCCGATGTGCTCGCGGACCTGCTGCTCACCGGACACGCGACGGCCGAAGCATCCGAGGCGACGACCTGCGAGACCGAGGCGATCGTGGCGCACGTGCAGGTCACCGTGCCGGCGGCGACGCTGGCCGGCGGCGGCGCGCCCGCATCGATCCCCGGCCACGGTCCCCTCGACGCCGAGACCGCTCGGCACCTCGCGGGCGGAGCCGCCTCGTGGGATCGCCTCTTCATCGACAGCGCCACCGGCGCCGTGGGGGCGACCGACTGCTACCGGCCGAGCCTGGCGCAGCGTCGACAGCTGCGGGCGCGCGACGAGCACTGCCGGTTCCCCGGCTGTCGGTCGGACGTGTGGATTTGCGACATCGACCACACCATCGACCACGCGCACGGTGGAGCCACCCGCTGCGACAACCTCGCGCACCTGTGTCGAAGGCACCACGTGTTGAAGCACCACTCCGCGTGGACGGTGGTGCAGCTGCCGGGGGGAGTGCTGGAGTGGACGAGCCCGAGCGGACGGGTGTATCCCGACACGCCGCGCCGGACCCTCGAGTTCACCGCGGCGAGCGCCGCGGGCGTGCCGCCACCGTTCTAGCGTGTGCGGAACGCGTCTGCGCAAGCCGCCGCCGTCGCGATCCTCAGGCGGGCTGCAGCGCGGTGACGGCAGTGCCGGCCTTCCACGTGAGGTAGCCGCCGTCGAGGTTGCGTGCCGGGCGGCCGAGCTGCGCGAGGATCCGCGCGGCGGTGTGGCCGCGCTGACCGACCTGGCAGTGCACGATCAGCTCGCCTTCCGGAAGGCTGGCGGCGCCTTCGCGCAGCGCATCGACCGGGATGTTGATGATTCCCGCGATCGCGCCCGCGGCGAACTCGTGAGGCGACCGCACGTCGATGAGCGTCGCGCCGTCGGCGACCGCGGCCTCGAGTTCGTGCCACTGCACGGTGTCGCTGACGCCGGTCGCGATGTTCTCGGCGATGTACCCGACCATGTTCACCGGGTCCTTCGCCGAGGCGTACTGCGGTGCGTACGCGAGTTCGAGGTGCGCCAGCTCGGCCGCCGGCAGCCCTGCGTGCATCGCCGTCGCGATGACGTCGATGCGCTTGTCCACCCCGTTCCCGCCGACGATCTGCGCCCCGAGGATCAGCCCGGAGAGGGGATCGACCATCACCTTCATCGCCATGCGCTCAGCGCCCGGGTAATACCCGGCGTGGTCGGTGGGATGGGTGTGGATCACGCGGTGCGCGCGGCCCGCCGCGATGAGGCGCTGCTCACTCCACCCCACCATCGCCACCGTCACGTCGAACAGCCCGATGATGGCGGTGCCCAGCGCGGGCGCCGCGACGCGGGGGGCGGCATCCAGCCGGCCGTTCTCCCACGCGATGACATCCGCTGCGGCGCGGCCGTGGCGATTGGCCAGCCCCGCCATCGTGACGAGGGTCGCCGCGCCCGAGACGGCATCCGTCTTCTCTGCGGCATCGCCGACGGCGAAGATCCGCGGATCCTCGGTGCGCTGGTGCCCGTCGACGACGACGCCGCCCGTGGCGCCGATCGCAAGGCCCGCCGCGCGAGCCAGGTCCGCCGCCGGGGCGATTCCTCGCGCGTCCACGACGAGGTCCGCCGCGACGGTCGTGCCGTCGGAGAGGTGGACGCCGGCGGCATCCAGGGTGTCGAGCGTGGTGCCGGTGCGCAGATCGACGCCGTGTGAAGAGAGTGCCTCGACCACGGGGGCGGCCATCTCGGGATCCAACGGCATGAAGGGGCGGGCACTCTGCTGCACGAGCGTGACCTCCAGGCCTCGGCGCACGAGGTTCTCCGTCGCCTCCAGCCCGATGAATCCTGCGCCCATGACGACGGCATGGCCGCGGCGGTCGCCGTTCCGGGCCAGCACCGATGTGATCCGGTCGACGTCGTCGACGGTGCGGAGGGTGACCACCGGCGGAGCGCCGGCGATCGCCGCGGCGCGTTCACGTGGGGCGGCCCCTGTCGCGAGGATCAGGTGGTCGTACGGCTCGACGACGGTGGCGCCGGTGGCGGCATCCCGAGCGGTGACCGTGCGCGCCGCGCGGTCGATTTCGAGGACCTCGTGCTCGACCCGTACATCCAGAGCGAACCGCGCATGCAGCGAGGCGGGCGTCTGCAGCAGCAGGGAGTCGCGCTCGGCGATCACGCCGCCGACGTAGTACGGCAGCCCGCAGTTCGCGAAGCTCACATACCGGCCCTGCTCGAAGACGACGATCTGCGCCGTCTCGTCCAGGCGGCGCAGGCGCGTTGCGGCCGACATGCCGGCGGCGACGCCGCCGACGATCACGACCCGCGGACCGGTCGTGGGGGCGGACGGTGTGTGATCTGCGGGTGCAGTCATCGGGTGCTCACTTCCTCGGGGGCGTATACCCCCAGGGGTATTCTCTCTCGCGCGCCGCGCGGGAGCAAATCGGTGTGGGGCTGGCCTGCGGGGTCTGGACGGGGCGGGGCTCGCGATAGAGACTCGGATTCCGGCGGCGCGCTCGCTCGCGGCGGTGGGACCCCAGCATCGGGAGGGTACGCCATGAAGATCGAGCTTCGCGGAGTCAGCAAAGGGCACGAGGGCGAAGTCCTGCCGCGGACGGACGTCACGTTCGAGACGGGGCAGGCGGTCTTCGCCCGCGCCGAGACCGAGCAGCGCCCGACCGTGCTGGGGATGCTCGCCTCCGGCCGGATGAAGCCCGACGAGGGCACGATCGAGATCGACGGCATGGCCGACGCCGCCGACCTGCGCCGACGCGTCGCGCTGGTGGATGCCCCGGACATCTCCGAACCCGCCCCCCGCGTCACGGTCGGCGCCGTCACGGCGGAGGAGCTGATGTTCGCGGGCCGCGCGTCCGGTCGCCGCGCCGTGCACCGCTGGCTCAGCCACCAGCACCTGGACCACCTGCTGCGCCGCCCCATCGCCACCGTGACACCCCGCGCCCGGATGCACCTGCTCATCGAGCTGGCCGTGCTGCGGCCGGACGTCGAGGGGCTCGTCGTCGTCGCGCCCGACCGGCATGGCGGGGACCCCCGCATCTGGTGGGATCAGGCTCTCTCCCTGGCCGACCGCGGGTTCGCGATGCTCATGATCGCGGGCTACTCCTCGGCCAAGGTGATCGGGGCGATCACCGACGACACCGACCGCGAGAGCGGCGATGCGGAGCGCGAAGGAGGCCGCTCATGAGGCCCGAGCCGATCCGGGTGCCCCATCTGAAAGTGCCGCAGATGATCCTCGCCGAGCTGCGGCGCCTGGTGTCGACGAAGATGTCGGCTCTGGCGCTGTTCGCCCTCATCATCGTGCCGATCCTCTACGGGGGACTGTACCTGTGGGCCAACCAGAACCCCTATGCGAAGTTCCCCGACGTCCCGGTCGCCCTCGTCGTGGCGGACCAGGGCGTGGCCGCCGACGGTGGCACCCCGGCCCGCAACATCGGCGACGAGGTGGCCGACGAGCTCGTGAAGGGCGGCGACTTCGACTGGCATCGCGTCTCGGCCGCCCAGGCGAAGGCGGGACTGCAGGCGGACGAGTTCGACTTCGCGATCACTCTCCCCGCCGATTTCACCGCCGCCCTCGAATCGGTCGCGGGCGATGATCCCCGCCAGGCGGTCATCCTGCTGGAGACCTACGATGCCAACAGCTACCTGGCCAGCAACATCGCCACCCAGGCCGTGGACCGCATCCGCACGAGCGTCGCACAGCAGGTCGGACGTGAAGCGGCCACCACCCTTCTGAACTCGATCTCCACCATCCGGGGGAAGATCGTCGAGGCGGGCCAGGGTGCCGACGAGCTGGTCACCGGCGCTGCGGAGCTCGCGGACGGCACCGTGCGCCTGGTCGAGGGCGCGGTGAGCGCCGTCGACGGCACCGTGGAGCTGCAGAACGGCGCCGCCGCCCTCGCCGACGGGGCGGCACGCGTGGCCGCCGGCGACGATGAACTCGCCGCCGCCGCGAACCGGGTCGGAGCGGTGGTCAACCAGCTGACCGCCGCTCTGCCGCAGGCTCGGTCGGACATCGCCGCCGACCTGGTCGCGCTCGGGCTCGACCAGGCGACCATCGACGCGGTGCTGGCGCGGCTCGATGTCGTCGGCGCGACGATCCGCACGGGCGACCAGCGCGTGCAGGAGGTCGTCGGCCAGATCGATCAGCTCGCCAGCGGCAGCACCGAGGTGGCCAACGGCGCAGCGACGCTCCGCGACGGCCTGGGAACCCTCGGCTCCGGGCTGCAAGAGCTGTCGACGGGCACCAGCACGCTCCGCGACGGAGCCGCCACGCTGTCCTCGGGGACCGTCGAGCTGCGCGACGCGCTGGTCAGCGGCGCCCAGGAGATCCCCGACAGCAGCGAGGACGTCCGCGACGCGCAGGCGCGCACGAT
Source organism: Microbacterium sp. zg.Y909 (assembly GCF_024626565.1). Taxonomy (NCBI): domain Bacteria; kingdom Bacillati; phylum Actinomycetota; class Actinomycetes; order Micrococcales; family Microbacteriaceae; genus Microbacterium; species Microbacterium sp. zg.Y909. The sequence continues at coordinate 6,813 of NZ_JANJFJ010000065.1, read as the reverse complement.
CGCCAACCCGATCGAGATCGACACCACCGCCGCGGCCGAGGCGGCGAACTACGGTGCGGGCCTCGCGCCGTTCTTCGGAGCCCTGGCCGGATGGATCGGCATCTACGCGCTGTTCCTCATCGTGCGGCCCATCTCCCGCCGTGCGGTCACGGCGCTGCACTCTCCGGTGCGCGTCACGCTCGCCGGGTGGCTCACCCCGGGCCTGCTGGGCGTGCTGCAGATGTGTCTGCTGTTCCTGGTGCTCGTCTACGCCCTCGGCTTCCCGATGGTCTACCCGCTGGGGACCCTCGGCATCATGCTGCTGGCGACCCTCACATATACCGCGATCATCCTCGCCCTCAACGTCTGGTGGGGAGAGGTGGGCCAGTTCATCGGGCTCGTGCTGATGGTCCTGCAGCTCGTCAGCGCCGGCGGCACCTTCCCGTGGCAGACACTCCCCGGCCCCCTGGCCGCGCTGCACCAGGTGCTCCCGATGAGCTTCGTCGTCGACGGCATGCGCCAGTTCATGTACGGCGGCGATCTCAGCCGCACCATCCTGGATGCCGCAGTGCTGCTGACCTGGCTCGTTGCGGGCTTCGTGATCGCGGCCATCGGCGTGACCAGGCAGACGCACTTCCGCGCCCTGCGCGACCTGGAGCCGAGCATCCTCGGCTGAGCGGATAGCGTGGCAGCAGAGCGAGCGCGGGCGAGTCGGCCCGCGCGGGGTGCGAAGGAGGACCGCAATGGCGACGGCCGTGATCGTGGATGTGGTGCGGACGCCATCCGGCCGGGGCAAGCCGGGGGGTGCGCTGAGCGGCGTGCACCCCGTCGACCTCGCCGCCGATGTGCTCACGGCGCTGCTCGAGCGCAACGGATTGGAGTCCGGGCAGATCGACGACGTGCTGCTGGGCTGCGTCAGTCAGGTCGGCGAGCAGTCGGGCAACATCGCGCGCCAGGCGGTGCTCGCTGCGGGCTTCGACGAGACGGTGCCGGCATCCACCGTCGACCGCCAGTGCGGCTCGAGCCAGCAGGCCGCCCACTTCGCGGCGCAGGGGGTCATCGCCGGCGCGTATGACATCGTCATCGCCGGTGGGATCGAGTCCATGAGCCGGGTGCCGCTGGGGTCGGCGGGGGAGGGCGGGTCGCCCTTCTCGCCCCGGCTGCACGCGCGCTATCCCGCGGGCCTGGTCAACCAGGGGGTGTCGGCGGAACTCATCGCCCAGAGGTGGGGACTCAGTCGCGACGAGCTCGACGGGTACGCCGCGGCATCCCACGCGCGCGCCGCGCGTGCCGCGGCCGAAGGCCGGTTCGCATCGCAGCTGCTGACGGTGGGTGACGTGGTCGCCGATGAGACCGTGCGTGCGGGCACGACGGCTGAGGCGCTCGCCGCCCTGAAGCCGGCGTTCCGCACCGACGCGTATGCGGCGCGCTTCCCCGACCTGGAGTGGAAGGTGACCCCGGGCAACTCCTCGCCCCTCACCGACGGCGCGTCCGCCGCCCTCATCATGAGCGAGCAGAGGGCCGTGGCACTCGGTCTCACGCCCCGCGCCCGCTTCCATTCCTTCGCCGTCGTCGGCGACGACCCGCTCATGATGCTGACCGGCCCGATCCCGGCGACCGCACGCATCCTCGAGCGCAGCGGCCTCGGCATCGACGACCTCGACGTGTACGAGGTCAACGAGGCCTTCGCCTCGGTCCCGCTCGCCTGGGCGGCCGAGACGGGGGCCGACCCCGCCAAGCTCAACCCGTGGGGCGGCGCCATCGCCCTCGGGCACGCGCTGGGGTCGTCCGGAACACGGCTGCTCGCCACGATGCTCGCGCACCTCGAGGCGACCGGCGGCCGCTACGGGCTGCAGACGATGTGCGAGGGCGGCGGCATGGCCAACGCCACGATCATCGAGCGCATCTGACCGCAGCGTTGCCGCGCGCCGCGTAGGCTCGAACCTTATGGCCGCAGGCGCAGTGATCCACACCTTCACGGTGCAGTTGGCCGACGTCGACCGCGGCGTCTACGAGGAGCTGATGCTGCGGATCGCCCGTCATCCTTCCGAGACCGACGCGTTCATGGTCACGAGGCTGCTGGCCTACTGCCTCGAGTACGAGGAGGGCATCGCGTTCAGCGAGGGCATCTCGGCCACCGATGAGCCCGCGGTGCTCGTGCGCGACCTCACCGGCCGCGTCACCGCCTGGATCGAGGTGGGCGCCCCGGACGCCGCGCGCGTGCACTACGGCAGCAAGCTCGCCGATCGCACCGCGGTGTACACCCATCGCGACCCCGACAAGCTCTTCACCGCGTGGGCGGGCAAGCCCATCCACCGCGCGGACGCCATCACGCTGCACAGCTTCGACACCGGGTTCGTCGACGCGGCGGCCGCCGTGATCGCGCGGCGCAACACGGCCACGCTGTCGGTGACCGAAGGCCAGGTCTACCTCGACCTGAACGGGGTGTCGCTCACCTCGCAGATCCACCGCCGCACCCTCGCCGCGTAGCCGCCTCAGGGAGTGAGCGGCGCCGAGCCGGGAGTCGTCTTGCGGTAGAGACGGTTGATGTGACCTTCGACGGTGCGTTTGGACAGCTGCAGACGCTGCGCGATCTCGGTATTGGTCATCCCGCGGGACATGAGCTCGGCGACCTGACTCTCACGGCGGGTCAGCGACGCGGCGGTCGGCTGCACTTCGACGGCCGACCCCCGCATGTACCCCGCAGCCGCGGACATCAGCCGGGTGGCCTCGCCGTGCGGCGCGGATCCCGCCGCAGCCTGGTCTCGAGCGAGCGTAGCGGCGGCGTGGGCGAGGGCGAACTGGCCTGCCGCAGCCGCGTCGCGGCCGGTGCGCAGCGCCTCGCGCCCCGAGGGGGCCAGCACGGCGCGCGCGAGACTCTGCACCAGCAACGGCACGGCGCCGGTGATCGTCAGCTCGGCGGCGAACGCGCACAACTCCGGGTTCCGGCGCAGGACGCCCGTGACCGCGCCGCGGAGAGCGGCTCCGGTCAGGCCTTCCGCGGCCAGTTCGCGGCAGACCGCGAGCGCGCCCGCGGAGTCGCCCAAAGCCGTCAGCGTCCCCGCGACCGCGGCGCGGGTGTCAGGCCCCACGGCGGCATTCGTCGCACCGGGCAGCGCGCGCAGGCGCGCCAGGTGGGTGCGTGCCTCGGCGGCGTGCCCCTGGGATGCCATCGCCAGCGCACACAGCGACAGGGCGCGGGCCAGGTAGTCCTCCGGCCCGTCGCGCTCGATCGTGTTCCGGGCATCTTCGGCGGAGGCCAGCGCGCGCGCGACGTCCCCGATCTCCAGGGCGAGCTCCGCGTCGGCCAGGCAGCGCATGCCGTGGTCGATGCGGATGCGATCGTCGCCGTCGACGGCGGCGAAGCGCGGGAGTTCGCGGGCGAGGGCCGCCACGCCCTCGGAGTGGAGCACGACGACGAAGCGCGCAGAGAGGTGCTCCTCCGTCGCCCATTCGCCGGCCGGAGCGCTCTCGGCCCGCCGATCCAGTCGACCGAGCATGACGGTGGCCTCGTCCCCGCGTCCGAGGGTGTCCAGCGCCACTGCGTGCAGTGCGTCGATCCGCTGCGCGAGCGGGCCGGGAGGATCGTGCGCCAGCGCAAGGCGGCGCTCGACCGCCTCCCTGAATCGGCCCGCGTACGACAGGTGAAGCACCGCGAGCGCGGCGAGCAGGGAACGCTGCACCTCGTCGCCCGCGCGAGCGGCGGTCTGCTCGGCCTCGGTCAGCAGGGCGAGGGCGCGTTCGGGGGCCCGATCGCGGTAGTGGGCGAGGTCGGCGCGGGCCGCTGCGATCTCGCCCGAGAGAGCCGCCTCGATGCTCCCCGCGGAGGGCGCGGAGGGCGCGGAGGGCGCGGACGGGGTAGACGCGGCGATGAGGGCGGATGCCGCGGACAGGCTCACGTCCGCCTCACCCAGCCGCTCCAGCATGCGCAGGCACTGCCCCTGGGTCAGCAGCAGCGCGGCCCGGTGACGGGCGTCGAGGCTCGGGCGCTGTTGCAGGGCGGCATCGGTCACCTGCACGCCGGCCAGATAGTCGTGCACCGAATACGCGCGGCGGGCGGCGCTCACTGCGGCGTCGGGCGCGACCGACCGGCCCTGAGAGAGCATCCACCACGTGAGCGTGGGCAGTCGGCCCGCCGCGCCCGGAAGACCCGCCATCGCCTGCAGCTCGTCGCCGAGGCGGGGGGCCACGCACCGTGTGCGCAGCACGTCGGCCAGGAGCGGAGGGTGCACGCTCAGCGGCCCGTCGCCGCCGGCATCCCGCCGCACGCGCAGCAATCCGCGGTCGAGCAGCCGCTGCGCCGCAGCGGCACCGTGCAGGCCGATCATGTCACTCAGGGTCAGTCGAGGCTCGATCGCCGGCGCCGTGAGCAGCGCCTGGTCGTCGGGCCCCGCCCAGAGGCTGGGGCTCGCGACCACGGCCTCAAGTGCCTGGCGCACCGGCACGGTCAGGTGCGCGTGGCCGTGGGAGACGACCACCCAGCCGCGACGGTGGAACTCTTCGTAGCCGAGCCTGGTGGCGGTGAGGTTGCCGTGCCCGCAGCGCCACAGCGCTTCGATGAGACGGGCCGACGGCGGGTGGCCGATCGCGCGGCACACGACGTCCGCCGTCTCGGCGCGCGGGAGAGCCGGCACGGTGACGGTGCGGGTGCGCGCGGCGACGGCCCGCGCGATGTCGGGATGCACGGATGCCCCGACGCGCGACGAGGCGATGAGGAGGGCGTTGGGCGGGGCGGCGAGCGGCGTGGCGGCGTCGGTGCGATCGAGGTCGTCCCTGCGCACGACCTGGTGGCCGCTGATGCGCAGTCGCGTGGCGACGTCGGAGGCGAAGCGCGTCGCACCGTCGCCGGGGGCGCTCAGAACCAGCAGGCCGCGCCCCTGCCGGCTGCACTCCGCGGCCTGGGCGAGCACCTCCGCCTCGCGCAGCGGAGTGCGCACACGCTGCCAAGCCGTCATCGGCATCCTTCCGAGGGAGAGCGGCACCATCGCCTGCGCACAAAACCAGGTGCGTTGCACCCGATTGTGGCAGATGGTGGGCGGGCAGGATGAAAGCACATCAACCGGTGAGGCAGCGTCGCCTCGCCTGATGCCTGGGGGGGCAGCGACCACCCTGCCGCGATCGAGGGGGGTCCGGCAGGGTGGAAAGCGCGCAGCCGGCTACTCAGCGCCGCGGGCGCGCGTCGCCCGTGACCACGGGGTTCACCCCGGTGACCGTGTGTTCGTCCTCCCAGCACGAGATCCCGCTGACGCCCGGAAGGCGATCGCGCGTGAACACCGGATCCCGGCCCTCGCGGCGCTGCCGCGTGTAGTCGCGCAGCAGCCGGAATGCCAGCCCCGACAGCAGGGCGATCGCCACGAGGTTCACCAGCGCCATGATGCCCATGATGCCGTCGGCGGTGTTCCAGATGAGGTCGGCCGAGGCGATCGAGCCGAGGAACACCACGAGCACCACCAGCGCCCGATACGTCTGGAGGAAGCGGCGCTTCGGTGAGATGAACTCGATGTTCGACTCGCCGTAGTAGTAGTTGCCGAGGATCGAGCTGAAGGCCAGCAGGAAGATGATGATGCTGAGCAGGATGTTCGACCAGGGGCCGAGGGTCCCCACGATGGCATCCTGGGTCAGCCCGATGCCGCGCTCGGCGCCGGCGAGGTCGGGCGTCGAGACGAGGATGATGAACGCCGTGATCGAGCACACCAGCAGCGTGTCGAAGTAGACGCCCAGGGTCTGCACCAGACCCTGCTTGACGGGGTGGGTCACGGCCGCGGTCGCACTGGCGTTGGGCACCGATCCGAGCCCGGCTTCGTTGGAGAACATCCCGCGCTTGACGCCGTTCATGATGATGACGCCCAGCGTGGCGCCGACCACCTCGTTGATGCCGAATGCCTGGGCGTAGATCGACAGGAAGACCTCGGGGAGTCGCTCGATGTTGAAGGCGACGACCACCAGCCCGAGCAGCAGGTAGGCCAGCGCCATCGCGGGCACCACCGCCTGAGTCACGTGCGCGATGCGGCGGAGACCTCCGAACACCACGAGGCCGGTGAGGGCCGCCAAGACCGCGCCGACCACCCACGGCACCCACGAGACATCGCCGCTGAAGCTCGACGACACGGTCGCGCTGATGGTGTTGGCCTGCAGCGAGCTGAAGGCGAACGGGAAGCAGACGATGAGGATGACGGCGAAGACGATGCCCATCCAGCGTGCTTTGAGCCCGTACTGCATGTAGTAGGCGGGGCCGCCGCGGAAGCCATCGGCGTCGCGCACCTTGAACAGCTGGCCGAGGGTGGATTCGACGAAGCTCGAGGCGCCCCCGATGAACGCCATCGTCCACATCCAGAACACCGCACCGGGGCCGCCGATGGCGATGGCGGTGCCGACGCCGGCGATGTTACCGACGCCCACGCGGGATGCCGCGGAGAGCGTGAACGCCTGGAACGCCGACACCGACTGCGGGGTGCCGTCTTCGGAGCGGGGCGTGCGATCCCCGAGGGTGCGGAACATCTCAGGGATGAGGCGCAGCTGCACGACGCCGGAGCGGAGGGTGAAGTAGACCCCGAGCACCGCGAGGATGGGGAGCACCGCCCAAGTCCAGAGGGAATCGCCGGCGGCGAGGACGGCATCGTTCAGGGCATCCATCCCGACAGTATCGTTCGGGTTGCGCGAGGCTTCGACCGGTGGCGCCGCGCCGCGCGAGACGCTACGCGCGCGCAGCCTCGGGGGCCGCGACGCCGTGCACCGGGTGCTCGCGCTCGAGCGCCGAGCCCTCCACGTCGACGTCGGGCATGACGCGGTCGAGCCACTTCGGCAGCCACCAGGCGGCGTTCCCGCACAGATGCA
>NZ_JANJFJ010000538.1:0-2296 GCF_024626565.1 Microbacterium sp. zg.Y909 | reverse complement strand
GGCACGCCGAGCCCGTCGCGATACTGCTGCAGCAGGCGCTTGACGCCCAGCCGCATGTCGAACGACGTCGGTCCGTCAGGACTCGTCGCCTCCCAGGGCCGCAGCCAGGCGCGGTTCTCCATCAGCTCGTTCTGCAGCGTCCGCGCATCACGCGGGCGCACGATCCGGATCGAGATGGGACCGTGTTCGCGGGGCGAAAGTTCCACGCATCCCCCTCGGCGCGGCGTCAGAGGTTGGCCGCGAAGTCCTTGAGCCAGGGACGCAGCTCCGGACCGAGGTCGTCCCGGTCGCTCGCCAGCTGCACGATGGCCTTGATGTAGTCCACCCTATCGCCGGTGTCGTACCGGCGACCGCGGAACACGACACCGCGCACGCCGGGACCCTCGGGGGCCGTAGCGAGCTCCTGCAGCGCGTCGGTCAGCTGAATCTCTCCGCCCTTGCCCGGCTCGGTGTGCTCGAGGATGGCAAAGACGCTCGGGGCCAGCACATAGCGGCCGATCACGGCGTAGTTCGACGGGGCCTCCTCGGCCTTCGGCTTCTCAACGAGGCCGGTCACCCGCACGATGTCGTCGTCATCGGTCGGCTCGATCGCCGCGACGCCGTACATGTGCACCTGCGACGGCTCCACCTCCATGAGCGCCACGATGGCGGCGCCGGTGCGCTCGTGCTCCTCCATCATGCGGGTGAGAAGCGGATCACGCTCGTCGATGAGGTCGTCGCCGAGCAGCACCGCGAAGGGGTGATCCCCGACGTGGCGACGCGCGCGCAGCACGGCGTGGCCTAGTCCCTTGGGGTCACCCTGGCGCACCATGTGGATGTCCGCCAGGTCGGTGGACTGCTCCACCTTCTTCAGCTTCTCGTGGTCGCCCTTCGCGCGCAGACGCTCTTCGAGCTCCGGCATCTGATCGAAGTGGTTGGCGATGTTGTTCTTGTTGCGGCCGATGATGATGAGCACATCCTGGATGCCGGCCTGCGTCGCCTCTTCCACGACGTACTGGATCGCGGGCTTGTCCACCACGGGCAGCATCTCTTTGGGCATGGCCTTGGTGGCGGGCAGGAACCGGGTACCGAGTCCGGCCGCGGGAATGACGGCTTTGAAGGGCAGTGGCATGCCGTCAGTGTATCGGTGGCGTCCAATGCGCCGGGACATGCCCTGGTGCGACCTAGAATCGAGTCCATGTCCGACGGCATAGATGACGCCAAGCGTGCACTGCGCGCCGAGCTGCGCGAGCGCCGGCAGCAGCTGAGCGATCAGGCTCGCGAAACGGCAGAAGACGGCGTGCGTGCGCAGCTCGATGCTCTCGTGGACCGCACCGGCGCACGCTCGGTGTCGTGCTTCCTTTCCACGCCCACCGAACCGGGCACCCGGTCGTTCGTCAACGCGGCCGTGGAGCGCGGCATCCGGGTGCTGCTTCCCGTCACCCGCACCGATGGACTGCTGGACTGGGCTGTCGCCACGCCCGACGGCGACGTCACCCACGGACTGTTCGGACTGCCCGAGCCCGTCGGCGAGCTGCTCGGCCCCATCGCCGTGGGCGACGTCGACCTGCTCATCATCCCCGCCGCCGCCGTCGACCGTTCCGGCATGCGCCTGGGCTGGGGTCGCGGATACTTCGACAAGACGATCGGCTCGATGGAACGCTGCCCGCCGGTGTACGCCGTGGTCTTCGACGCGGAGCTGCTCGACGAGGTGCCCCGCGACGTTCACGACCAGCCCGTAACCGGCGTCGTCACCCCCACCCAGACCGTCGTGCTCGCGCACGACCGCCACTGATCCCCCCGAGGAAGAACACCATGCCTACCTACGCGTATGCCTGCAAGCAGTGCAGCCACCGCTTCGATGCCGTCCAGTCCTTCACCGATCCTTCACTGACCGAGTGCCCCGAGTGCGGCGGCGTGCTGCGCAAGGAGTACGGCCAGATCGGGGTCACCTTCAACGGCTCCGGCTTCTACCGCACCGACTCTCGGGCCGCCGCAGGCGGCTCCGGCGGCGGCAACGGCGGCGGCAAGAGCGGCGGCAAGAGCGAGCCCAAGAAGGATGCCGCTGCCAGCTCCTCGTCTACCGCATCGACCTCTTCTTCGTCATCATCGTCTTCAGGGGCATCCGCCTCCCCCGCCGCGGCGGGTTCCTGACCGGCGTGGCCGGCGAGACGAAGGGAGTCCTCGTGATCAAGGGCTTCAAAGATTTCATCATGCGCGGCAATGTCATCGATCTGGCCGTCGCGGTCGTCATCGGCGGCGCGTTCACCGCCCTGGTGAACGCAGTCGTCAGCACCATCATCACGCCGATCGTCGC
>NZ_JANJFJ010000537.1:0-419 GCF_024626565.1 Microbacterium sp. zg.Y909 | reverse complement strand
CCGTGCCAGACGAACGGAGCGACGCCGTCGAGCGGCCGCGGCGTCGACGTGAAGCCCTGCAGCGGGGTGCGGAACTTCCCCTCCCAGTCCACGACGTCCTCTCGCCACAGCTTGTGCAGCAGCGCGTAGTTCTCCACCGCCAGCGGCAGGCCCTGCCGGATGTCCTTGCCGAACCAGGGGTAGACCGGCCCGGTGTTGCCACGGCCGAGCATGAGGTCCATGCGGCCGCCCGAGACGTGCTGCAGCATCGCGTAGTCCTCGGCGATCTTCACCGGATCGTTGGTGGTGATCAGCGTCGTCGCCGTGGACAGGATCAGTCGTCGGGTGCGTGCGGCGATGTACGCCAGCGTCGTTGTGGGCGAGGACGACCAGAACGGCGGGTTGTGGTGCTCGCCCAGCGCGAAGACGTCCAGCCCCAC
>NZ_JANJFJ010000536.1:0-1916 GCF_024626565.1 Microbacterium sp. zg.Y909 | reverse complement strand
TCGGCCTCGCTGGGAGTGCGCCCCGTGGTCGGGTCCTGCGTGATGTCGCTCACGGTGAAGATGCCGAACTGCATCTGTGTGCCGGTGCTCATGTCGTCCACGGTCGTTCTCCGCTCCCGGATGCCGATCGGCACCCGTTCCATGCAAATGAATGTATCTGCTGCAACGCGTGCGCTACCAGGTTATTCCCGCGCGCGCAGGCCCCGGTGACCCCGGCCGCTGCGCAGGTAGTGTGGCCCGCGATGGACGAGGCAGCACACGACGGCGGCGGACCGGCATCGGCTCGGCCGAAGCCCGGCGCTGCGCGACCGAAGCAGCGCGTGCCCTTCTGGGACAACGCCCGCTTCGCTTGCATCGTGCTCGTGGTGTTCGGCCACGCGACGCAGCGCCTGACCTACGACTCGGATCTCGCCCAGGCGGCGTATCTGCTTGTCTACGCCTTCCACATGCCGGCCTTCGCGATCATCTCGGGGTATTTCTCCAAGGCCGGTGCGCTCGGCGAGCGCCAGATGGCCCGCGTCATCACCGACATCCTGGTGCCGTACCTGATCTTCGAAGGGCTCTGGACCCTCACGAAGTGGCTCGTCGAGGGGGTGGCCAACCCCAATCCCACGCAGCCGTCGTGGACTCTGTGGTTCCTGCTCGCCCTGGGGATCTTCCGCGTCGCGCTGCCGTACCTGGCACTGCTGAAAAAGCCCCTGCTGTGGACGGCGGCCATCTCGATCGGCGCCGGCTACCTCCCGAACCTCGACTCCACCTTCTCGCTGGCGCGCACGCTCGGGCTGCTGTTCTTCTTCACGCTCGGCTGGTGGCTGCGAGACCGCGACGTCATCGCGCGCTTCGACCTGCTGCGGTCACGACCGTGGTGGCTGGTGGCCGGCGCCATCGGAGTTTTCTTGGTCGCGGCCTGGGCGACGTGGTTCTTCGTCGAAGAGTGGCGCACCCTCGACCTGCGGGCGTGGATGTTCTACGACACCGGCTATGTCGAGCTCGGCGCCGCCCAGTGGTGGGCGGGTGGGGTACGCCTGCTGCTCATGGTGGTCGCCCTGATCCTGACGGCCGCCTTCCTCGTGCTCGTCCCCCGGCGCGACAGGTGGTGGACCCACTTCGGCCAGTACACGATGTACATCTACCTGCTGCACTCGTTCGTCCTCTACCCCTTCCGCGAGTCCGGGGTGTTGCAGCAGCTGGATCCCGCGTGGTTCTGGCTGCCCGTGGTGGCGGTGCTGTCGGTGGCGATCGCCCTCGGCCTGGCGACGCGGCCCGTGCGCACCGTCTTCCGTCCCTTCGTCGAACCTCGGCCGCGCTGGCTGTTCGCCGACCCTGCGCTCGCCGCCCGCGAGGGCCGCGGCAGCGACCCCACCGGTTCGCGCCGCACGCCCGAGCCGCCCCGCTCCGCAGACGCGGGCCCGCGTCGACGCGGAGTCTGACGCCCGCGGCCCTGCCTGCACCGCGCCGGAATCCCCCGCACGAACGACGAGGGCCGCCCCACACCTGGGACGGCCCTCAAGAAGTTTTGTGCGATTGAACGCTGGTTGCGACTTAGCGGCGCAGTCCGAGACGCTCGATCAGCGAGCGGTAACGCGCGATGTCGATGTCCTGGAGGTAGCCGAGCAGACGACGGCGCTGACCGACGAGCAGGAACAGCCCACGACGCGAGTGGTGGTCGTGCTTGTGCTCCTTGAGGTGCTCGGTGAGGTCCTTGATGCGCTGCGTCAGCATCGCGACCTGCACCTCGGGGGATCCGGTGTCACCGGGGTGCGTCGCGTACTCTTCGATGATCGCCTTCTTGACTTCTGCTTCCAGTGCCATAGGTGATCCCCTCTCTCCTCGTTGCGCGGCGCCCGACGCCTGATGCGTGGGCTCTCTTTATCCGCGGCCGATCTAACGGCAACCTGGAAAGTCTATCAGCCCGG
>NZ_JANJFJ010000535.1:0-2343 GCF_024626565.1 Microbacterium sp. zg.Y909 | reverse complement strand
CACGCGAACTCCACGACCTCCATGCCGCGGGCGATCTCGCCGTGGGCGTCGGCGAGCACCTTGCCGTGCTCGCGGGTGAGGATGTGGGCCAGTTCGTCCTTGCGGGCGTTCAGCAGCTCCCGGAACGCGAACATCACGGCCGTACGCCGGGCGATGGACGCATCCCGCCAGTCCTGCCAGGCGGCGGATGCCGCGGCCACCACGGCGTCCACGTCGGCGGCGGTGGCCAGACGCACCTGCGTCTGCACGGCCCCGCGGGCCGGGTCGTAGACGGGGGCGGTGCGCGAGGAGGCGCCCGCCCAGGTGCTGCCGGAGACCCAGTGGTCGAGGATGTCGGTCACGTCCTGTCCTTTCCGGATGCCGGGGTGTGGCATCCGCGTCGGGTCGGAGCAGCGTTGTCGGCTCCGACGGGCCGGCGGCGGCGAGAGGACGGACGGGTGGTCGGCGCAGCGCGTGCTGCGGCGGGCGTCGGTCCTCGTCGACCGGTCTCCGGTACGGCGATGCTACTGGACACCCGGGGCGCCGTCGCCGGATACATCGCGCGACGGACGCGGCGGCCCGGGCGCGTCCCGTACCGTCGAAGGGTGCTGCGTGTCGTGAAGCCTTACCAATTGGTCGTCGACGTCGTCGTGGCGGGGCTGTTTGCCTTGATCGCGCTGCCCTACGAGCTCGTCAGCGGCACACCCGGGCCCTACCACGACCTCTCATCCACGCTGCTCGTGCTGGCGATGGCCGCGGCGCTGGCGACGCGACGGCTGGCTCCCGGCCCGTCGCTCGGCCTGGCCTGGGCCGGCGCCGTCCTGCAGATGGCTTTTCAGCGCCCGCCCGGATTGGCCGACGTCGCGATCTTCGCCGTGCTGTATGCCACCGCCGCCTACGGCACCCGGCGGGTGTTCTGGGCGGGGCTGGCGTCGTCGCTGCTGGGCGCGGTCGTCATCACCGTGTACCTCTTCGGCCCGCTGCCCGGCTTCAACGACCTCAGCACCAGCAACATCCCCACCGCCATCGCGGTGGGGATCGCCTCGGCGTTCGGCTTGGGACTGTGGTGGACGATCGGCGCGCTCGTGCGCACCGGCATCCGCGCCCGTGAGAACCGCAAGGCGCAGCAGGCCGCCGAGGCCGAGACAGTCACCGAGCAGGAGCGGCTGCGCATCGCCCGCGACATGCACGACGTCGTCGCGCACTCACTGGCCGTGGTCGTCGCGCAGGCCGATGGCGCCCGCTACGCCGCGGCGGCCGATCCGCAGGCGGCCACGACGGCGCTGGCGACCATCTCCACGACCGCGCGCTCGGCGCTGGCCGACGTGCGGCTGCTGCTGACCCAGCTGCGGCACAGCCAGGGCGAGGGGCCCCAGCCGACCATCGCCGACCTCGAAGAGCTGTACGCGCAGGTGCGCTCGGCGGGCGTGGACCTGCGGGTCGACGTCGACCCGGCGCCGCCAGGGGTGCCGCCGGCGGCGATCCAGCTGGCGGTGTACCGCATTCTGCAGGAGGCCCTCACCAACGCCCTCCGTCACGGCGAGGGCGGCGCGGTGAGTGTCGCCCTGGGGTGGCATCCTGATCGGGTGACGATCCTGGTCGACAACCCCGCAGGCCCCCCCGTCGCGACCGACGACCCCGCCCGCGGGCACGGACTCATCGGCATGCGCGAGCGCGCGCTGCTGGCCGGTGGCACGCTCGACGCGGGCCGTGAGGGCGCGTCGTTCGTCGTGCGTGCATCGCTTCCGATCGGGGGCCGGGCGTGAGCGGCGGGCCGATCCGCGTCGTGCTCGTGGACGACCAGTCGCTCTTCCGCGCCGGCATCCGCATGCTCGTCGACTCCCAGCCCGACCTCGAGGTGGTGGGCGAGGCGTCCGACGGGCGCGAGGCGCTGGGAGTCATCCGCAGCACGCGTCCGGACGTCGTGCTGATGGACATCCGCATGCCGGTGATGGACGGGCTGACGGCGACCGCCCAGCTGCTGGTCGATCCGGTCTTCGACGGGGCGCCGCCGCGCATCGTGATGCTCACGACCTTCGACCTCGACGAGGCGGCCGCCCGCGCGATCCGGCAGGGGGCGAGCGGATTCCTGCTGAAGGATGCCGACCCCGAGTTCCTGCTCGCGGCCATCCGCACAGTGCACGCCGGCTCCGCCGTCATCGCCGCCGCCGCCACCCAGCAGCTGTTCACGCATTTCGCCGAGCCCGCCCGCGCGGTGCCGCCGCAATTCGCCTCTCTCACCGACCGCGAGAAGGAGATCTTCGCGCTCGCCGCCCGCGGGCTCAGCAACGCCGAGATCGCCGGTCGGGAGTTCCTCTCCGAGGCGACGGTGAAGACCCACATCAGTCGCATCCTCGCGAAGCT
>NZ_JANJFJ010000534.1:0-2349 GCF_024626565.1 Microbacterium sp. zg.Y909 | reverse complement strand
AGCAGCCGTCCCTGCGGGGTGCGCACCGCCGGCCCCGTCGGCCCGCCGCCGCCCGCAGATCGTTCCCCGCAACCTGGCGGGCCCTGGACGAGCTCGCCGCGTCGGGAGCGCGGGTGTCGGTGCGCGTAGCCGATCTCGACAGCGGCGATGTGCTGCTCTCGGGCGACGACCACCGCACCCTGCCGATCGCCGGACTGGGGGTCGTGCCGCTGCTGGTCGAGACCGCCGCCGCGTTCGAGGACGGCCGACTCGACCCGCTCGAGATCGTCGACCGTCAGCAGCTCCCACCGGTGGCGGTGGCGGGGGTGTGGCAGCATCTGAAGGCTCCGGCGCTGCCGCTGGCCGACCTCGCCGTGCTCGCCGCGGCCACCGGCGACGCGCTCGCCGCGAACGCGCTCCTCGAGCGGGTCGGGCTGCCCGCGGTGCGGGCGCGGCTGGAGTCGCTGGGAATGGAGCACACCGCGCTCATGGACGGATTCCGCAACGAGCGCGGCCCCGACGACGCGCCTCAGGTGGCGCTCGGCACGGCGCGGGAGCTGGCAGGTCTCTTCGCGTCGCTCGTCAACGCGCAGGCCGTCTCGCCCGGGGTGAGCGCGCAGGTGTCGGAGTGGCTGAGCCTCAACGTGGATCTGACGCTCGTGGCATCCGCCACCGGATTGGACCCGTTCGCGCACGAGGACGACGCCCACGGGCTGCTGTTCGTGAACAAGACCGGTCGGGGCGACGGGATCCGGTCGGAGGCGGGCGTGCTCGCCGGTCCTCGCGCCGGCGTGGCGTACGCCCTGCTCGTCGCGTTCGACGACCTGTCGATCGCGCACCGGCTGCGCGCGCACGAGGCCTTCCGCACGTTGGGCGTCGAGCTGATGGAGTACGTGTACTGAGCCCCCGTCGACGAGGTTCCCCCGCGCCGGTGGCGCGGCAGGATGTCGGCATGGAGCATCCCCTGATGTTCGATCCCGACGATCCCCTGCTGGAGCGCCTGCGGGCGGTGTGCCTCGCCTACCCGGCTGCGCAGGAGCGGATCAGCCACGGCCGCCCGAACTTCTTCACGGTGCGGACGTTCTGCTACTTCGGCGGGGGCGAGCGCCGCGGCGCGGGGGACCATGTGCGTCACGACGCGGCGATCCTGGTGCGGCCCGATCCCGATGACGCGCCCGCGCTGCGCCAGGATCCCCGTTTCTTCGTGCCTGCGTACCTGGGTGCCTCGGGGTGGCTCGGGATCGACCTCGCCGATGCCGGCTGGGACGAGGTCAGCGAGCTCGTCGACGCCTCGTTCCGGGTGACGGCGCCCGCCCGCCTGGTTCGGCAGCTGGATTAGCGGGTCGCTACGGCGTCGATCGCCGCGATCGCCCGCGGCTGTGCGGTGATTCCGGCCTTGCGCTCCCGGGATTCCCGACGCTCCCGTTTTCGTATGTGAGTTCCCGATCACACGGCGCCGGCGCGGTGGCAGCGTCGTCGCTCCCGGTGCGGGAGCGAGCCCACGCAGGCCGGCTGCGGCCCGAGCTGCGTGAGCGGGAACTCACATACGGAAACGGGAGATCGTCCGCGGATCGGGGGGCGCAGAGGAAGCGAGCGCGAGGTCGCGACTGAGACACGGAGCTCTTCACGCTCGCAATCCGGTGTTGGGTGGGAGTGCCCGCCCGCTTCGCGGCGGCGACCCCGCCGCATGCGCCAGAATGCGGGGATGCCGCTCTTCGATCACCTCGGGGTCTCCGTCGACGACCTCGCCCGCGCCACCGCCGAGTTCGACCCCGTGCTGACGGCGCTGGGGCTCGCCCGTGAGGACGGCGACCACGGGGTGGCGTGGTACGCCGAGGGGGAGACCGAGTTCATCCTGCTTCCCGCGCGCGAGGAGGGGACCGGGCCGCACCGGCACGGCCGCGTCGGGTGGCAGCACCTCGCGTTCGCCGTCGACTCGCGCGCCGATGTCGACCGGATGCACCAGGTGGCGGTGGATGCCGGATGGTCGGTGGTGCGCGAGCCGAAGACGTACCCGCGCTTCAACGACCGGTACTACGCGTCGTTCGTGGAGAACGCCGATGGCATCCGCATCGAGTTCATGCACAACCCGCCGCAGCAGACGCCCCAGCCCTGACCGTCGCGCGCCGGCGTCGCGCGGCCGCGGTCAGAAGACGATCGTGTGGTTGCCGTGGCGGATCACGCGGTCCTGCGCGTGCCACAGCACCGCGCGCGAGAGCACCTGGCGTTCGACGTCCGCGCCACGGCGGGCGAGCTCGGCGGTCGTGTCGGCGTGGGTGACGCGGATCGTGTCCTGCTCGATGATCGGACCCTCGTCGAGGTCGGTCGTGACGTAGTGGCTCGTCGCGCCGATGAGCTTGACGCCGCGCT